>CALKXS010000084.1 GCA_938003745.1 uncultured Algibacter sp. | reverse complement strand
AATTGGTTCTATCAATACTCAGTATGAGTTTACCTTGCTTGGGAAGTAGGTTGAAAACAAGACGAGCAATAAGGTCTGCATCTAAACTGTAATTAGCAATAAAGCGCTGTATGCGTCTTAAAGAGGATTCACAGCTAGATTTGGTATCAAAAGCATTAGCTAGCTTTTCAAAAGTAACTGTTTGTACTTTGCATAGGGCGATTTCAAAATGTGGAATCAGTTTTAATCGCGCTAAATTTATTTTTCCTTGTAAATGAGTGTTAAGGATACGAGTTAATTCACTATTTTTAGTGATAACATTGGTTTTATTCATTAGAGATACAAGTCAGAATTATCTATCTAACATACTGATAGTCAATGTTTTACACTAATAACCTGACGCTTAATCTATTAAAAATCAATAGGTTGTATTTTTGTCATGTACTAAGATATTTTTCAGAATTACATCGATTACAGCTATAACCTGATGACCACTTGAGCTCAGCTAAAAAACGATGACAATCTTCTTGAGTTTGAAATTTATCTTTAAATGTCTGTCTATCAAGTTCTTTTAAAATTTTTATTTCATTAGGATTTGTATAGAATTTACAAAACAAAATACTCATATACAATTATTTGAGATCTAAATGGGTAACTCTATTAACCAATTTTAAATATCGCTCTTTTGCAGTGTTACCATAAATCCTTGAAACACGTTTCAAAGTATCGACATAAGCACTCTGTATTAAAAGTCTAAAAAAACGTTCAAAATTTGGAATAGTATCACATGCCTTTTCAAAATTATCTTTACTTAAAATTATTATCTCAGTATCTTCAATGTCTTGAATGTTAAAAACTGAAACTTCTTTTGAAAAGAAGCTAAATAAATCTGATATCCAATGATTTTCAATAGCTATTTCTACATGTTTATTCCCTTTATCATAAATTGTATAAGAATATAACGCTCCAAAATTCACAAAGGCTATATAGTTATTTATATTTCCTTCGTTAATAAAAAAATTATTCTTTTTCACTTTAACTTGCTCTGTCAAAGCTAAAAATTGATTAAAATCTTTTTCAGAAATATTAATTTTCTCTTTTATATTAAAAAAAATTGGGGCTTTCATATATAATCGAAAAGTTTAGTCTTTATTCTTCTCCTCAATCCAACGACTCATAAACTTTGTACTTTGCATGGTGTGGTGCTGTAGCATTTGTCCTGTAAAATTATTTTTGCGCTTTTCAAAAAGTTTCTCAATTGCTTTTTCAACTATAATTATAAACTTTTTTTGATATTCATTTTTACTAAAACGCTGATTAATTATTTTAAATCCATTTTGTTGTTTTTTATTCCATAAATGATTTTCAAGATATAAAGCAACAGCCTTTTCTGCAAACGCTACCGTATTATTCTCTATAAAACCATTAGGAGCTAAATCACCATAGACTCCTTCTGCACCAATAGTAGTTGTTATACAAGGTGTTCCATTTTGCATAGCATCAAATAGTTTTCCTTTTAAACCCGCTCCAAAACGTATAGGTGCTAAACAGACTTTAGCTTGCTGCATAACTTCATTTACATCTTCAGCAAAACCTTTTACTATAAAACCTTCTTTCTTGTTATGTAATTGATTTACTTTTTGTGGTGTATAAGCTCCATAAATATACAAATCTGCTTTAGGAAGTTCTTTTCTAATAAGTGGCCAAATGATTTCTTTTAAATATAAAACACCATTATAATTGGGTTCATGTAAAAAATTACCAATGGTTATAAAATGTTGACGATCTTCAAATTTCGGAAAGTTGCTAATCGTTTTTTCTTTAACATTTTCTAATACAAAAGGTAAATACGTTAAAAGTGATTCGTCTACCTTAAATTGAGTTTTAAGAATATGTATTTCGGTTTCTGAAATAATTAAACTTAAATCACTCCGATAAATACTTGCTATCTCTCGCTTTGCTATATCATTAAACAAATAAGATTTATCAAATAAATTATTATCTTTAAACGCTTGTTGTCTTCCTTTGCGTAAACAATGTAAATCTTCGGTATCTAATATTTTTAAAGCATTTGGACATTGTTCTGTAACACGCCATCCAAATTGTTCTTCCATCATAAAACGATCAAACATAACAACGTCTGGATTTAATTCTTTTACAAAACTATCAAAACTAGAGTTATTTAATTCAATAGAATATGTTTTAACATCAATACTTTTCAAATCGAAAGCATTATCATTTTTAGCACAAGGACTTACAAATGTTATTTGATAGTTTTGAGATTGAAAGACTTCAATTAACTGCATCATTCTACTTCCTGCTGCAGAGCTTTTTGGTTCTGTCCATACAAAACCAATGATTAATAGTTTTTTATTTTCCAATTTTACTGTGGTTTCTTTTCTAAACTATACTTTACACGCACTAATTTTGCCCAGTCTAAAACCTTTTTTATTTGATTATCTGATAGTTTAGCTTCAGTATGCGTCCAGGTATAAGAAGGTAATGGCATTTCTTTTTCTTCCATCATTTCAATTAACTCTTCAAACTTATGGTCTTTCCGTTTTACAGAGTTTCCTTGCCAATTGGAAACATCAAAATGCTTCTTTCCATCTTTAACATGATGTGCCATCCAATAATTTACAGGTGTAATATTATTATACCAAGGATATGTTGTAATATCACTATGGCAATCAAAACAAGCTTGTTTCAATATAAGTTTTACATCTTCTGGAGGTTTTGTTTCTAATAAAAAAGCTTCAATAGAAGTCATTTCACCTGTATTTTTTTCTGGCCCAAAAAACTGAGCTATCAAAAAAATCACCAATAAAATCCAAAATACTTTTTTTATTATTTCCATTTTAAATATTTGATTAAATTTAGATTTTAAAAATACTAAAATTCATTTGAGTACAGCCGAACTATATCAAGAATTAAGCAACGTAAATCATTCTAGAGAAAAACGTTTATTTTATGCCAACCTTGTTAGCGATAATCCTGATTTGGTTTCTAAACTTTTAGAGATTCTTTTTAGAGTTAATGATAAAGCGTCACCACGTGCTGCCTGGGTTTTTGAATTTATGTGTAGCAAAGACATAGAACGTATTATTCCTTACTTAGAAACATTTACGCAAAACCTACATAAAGTTCATATAGACTCTGCAGTGAGACCTGTTGCTAAAGTTTGCGAATTAATAGCTAAAGCCTACAACTCAAAAATCGATAATAAAATTAAATTGGCACTCACCTCAACTCAAAAAGAGTGCATCATTGAAACTTGCTTTGATTATATGATAAATGATGAAAAAGTAGCTCCAAAGGCGTATAGCATGACCTCCCTTTTTATTTTCGGAAAAGAATATGATTGGATTTACCCAGAATTGATTACAATTCTAGAACGCGATTTCGCTATACAAAGTGCGGCTTTTAAAGCAAGAGCAAAACAGATATTACCTAGAATGAAGAAGGCAGTAAGGCAGAACTAATAAATATAAAAGCTTTATAAGGGCTTTACCAGTAAACTACCTAGAAGCAAATTCACGAGGTATTCAGAAAAAAAAGATATTAGCATTTCGAAACAAGCTTCTGAGCATTTAAATCTCGATTATCGAGTAAATATCCCCAGCCATTTTCATCACTAAAAAACTTCAAGCTTCAGTTTTCGGTCTTCGGTCTAAAAAAACTATCTTTACAACTTCAAAAAAAACAACACATATCATGTCATTATCACCACTTAACGCCGTCTCGCCTATAGATGGAAGATATAGAAGTAAAGTAAACGAATTAGCGTCTTATTTTTCTGAGGAAGCACTTATAAAATATCGTGTTTTAGTAGAAATAGAATATTTTATTGCGCTATGTGAAATTCCATTACCACAATTAAAATCTGTTGATAATGCAATTTTCGATGATTTAAGAGCAATTTATAAAAACTTCTCTTCGGAAGATGCTACAGCAATAAAAAACATTGAAAGTGTAACAAACCACGATGTTAAAGCTGTTGAATATTTTATCAAAGAAAAATTTGATACCTTAGGATTGGTTGAATATAAAGAGTTTATTCATTTTGGATTAACATCTCAAGACATTAACAACACTGCAATTCCTTTAAGTATAAAGGAAGCTATGAATGATGTTTATGTACCAGAATACTTAATTGTTCTTGAAAAACTAAAAACATTAACTAAAGACTGGGCTGCTATTCCAATGCTTGCTAGAACTCACGGTCAACCAGCTTCTCCTACACGTTTAGGAAAAGAAATTGATGTGTTTGTAGTACGTTTAAAAGAACAATTCAATTTATTAAATGATATACCAAGTGCTGCCAAATTTGGTGGAGCAACAGGTAACTTTAATGCACACCACGTAGCATACCCAAATATTGATTGGAAAGCTTTTGGGTCTAAATTTGTACAAGAAAAATTAGGATTGCATCACTCATTCCCTACAACACAAATTGAGCACTATGACCATATGGCGGCTTTATTTGATACATTAAAACGTATTAATACTATTTTAATTGATTTAGATAGAGATATATGGACGTATGTATCTATGGACTATTTCAAACAAAAAATAAAAGCTGGAGAAGTAGGAAGTTCTGCAATGCCACACAAGGTAAACCCTATTGATTTTGAAAACTCTGAAGGAAACTTAGGTATTGCTAATGCTATATTTGAGCACTTATCTGCTAAGTTACCAGTATCTCGTTTACAACGTGATTTAACAGATAGTACTGTTTTACGCAATGTTGGGGTTCCTTTTGGACATACTTTAATTGGTTTTAAATCGACTTTAAAAGGTTTAAATAAATTATTATTAAATGAAAGTAAGTTTGCTGCCGATTTAGAAAATAACTGGGCAGTTGTAGCTGAAGCTATACAAACTATTCTACGTCGTGAAGCTTACCCTAACCCTTATGAAGCACTAAAAGGGCTAACAAGAACAAATGAAAAAATAAATCAAGCCTCTATTTCAAATTTTATTGATACATTAGAGGTATCTCTTGAAATTAAAGAAGAATTAAAAAGTATAACGCCAAGTAATTATACTGGCATATAAAAAAAATCATGTTAAGCGGCAAACAATCTCTCATACTTTGCGGTGTACTAACAGGTGGCATTTTTGTTACCGGTGTACTTAAAGTTTTAAATAATTTTATTGTTTTAACTATACTTACACTCATATTTGCTGTCATAATGATAAACATTCTGTTTTATAAAAGTTCTTCCCAAATTGAAGAAAACGAAGAAAACAATTAATATGAAAAAGGCTTACCAATTTGGTAAGCCTTTTTCATATTAATATTTTATACCTTAAAGTTTTAAATCTATACAGGTATTTTATTTAAAGAAATCGGCAATTCCTTCAAATTGAGACTCGTCAAAATTTGTATGTTTCATAGCTTCAACTAAAGCATACATGTTTTCGGGCCTCATATCATTACCCAACACGCGAACAACCGCAAAACCAAGATCTTTAGAACTTCCAAGAAGAATAACCTCATCGGCCTCCTCTTCAGTTCCTAAGTACTTAACTAAAATTTTCTTTCCGTTATCACTAAATTCAATAAGTTCATTATACTTTTCATCTTGCAAAATAGTTTTAACTTTAGCTAATTCTGTATTATAAGTTTCAACATTGGTTTCACTTAATTTATACCCTAAAAAATTTAAACGTTTTACAGATTTATAAGCTTTAAGCTGATTTTCATTTAACTTAGACTCATCCATATTAAGCATTGTTAACGGAAGATCTTGACTAATAAAACTTTTAGCTTCTTGATTATCTACAAAATAAGTTTGTAAAGTTGGCTTGTTGCTGCAACTTACTAGCATCATTAAAACTAGTAAGTTACACACTACATATTTGATTGTTCGTTGCATGATTGATGGCTATTTTAATTTTATTTATTCTCTAAATGTCTACCTCCTGGGATATTCATTTTGTCTGTAAGTTTAGAAATTTCATTTAAATTAATATCTCCTGTAAGTGACACCACAACAGTTTCAATTTTACGTTGCTTTCCATTAATTTCAATCTTGTCATCCATAACTTTATCAATTCCGTTTACGAAAATTAAAAGCTCTTTCACATGATCGGCATCTTTACCTTCTTTTACATAAAACTGCACCTCTGTACCGTCATCTTTTACTTCCATCAACTCTTCTAAAGCACTAGATCTTGATTTCACCCATTTAGATACATCTGCAGAAATAGCCTTATTATCTGTTACAATAGTTTTAAAACTGGTAATACTTTTTACCATATCAATGTAAGCCTTGGCTTCTGCATCATCAACATTAATTCCCATTTTAGCAATCATTTGAAACATTTTTGGCTTAATAGATACATAAGTTACATCTGGGTTATCGCTATACTTTTCAAAAATATTTTTCTGTGCTATTCCTGTTAAAGGGATTAACATTAACCCCATTACAAATACTATTATATTATTTCTCATTTTATTTCTTTTTCTAATTAGTTTTTAAAAATTATACTGGTTGTATTCTCAATTTCATTTAAGTAACCTAAAGTAGATGTTCCTTTTTCCATTTCGTTTAGGTAGTTTATAGTGTTTTTACCTTTATTAAAATGACTAGAAATCATTGCTAACGACTTTGAAACTTCATCTAAAGCTTCTTGTGGGTCGCAATAGCTGCCAACTATATTTTCTTGACATGTTTCTACTGGTGGATTATTAAAATAAAACCCTAACATAAGAACCGCTACTGCTGCGACAGAAATCCATTTGTAATTGAACGTTTTTTTAGTTTTTAATGGAACGTCTTTAGTAAATTGCTCTTCCTTGTTTCCCAAAAAATACGTAAACATGAGCTTATACATTTCTAAATGTGGCTCTACAGTTTCATTCGAAAAATAGTGTTTTAACTGCTGCTCTTCTTTAAGCGATGTTTCTCCGTTTTCGTATTTCTCAAGTAATTTTTCTATATCATTTAACACCATAATTATGTGTATTTGTTAATTTTTCTCTTATTGTTTTTCTTGCTCTAGATAATGCTACTCTTACTGCAGTATTATTCATTTCTAACATTTTAGCTATTTCATCTAGATCATATTCTTCTATATCTCGCAACTGAATAATCATTTTTTGTTGCTCTGGTAAATCTTTAACTATGCGCTCTACCCAATTTAGACTATCATTTAATTCAACCTGTTTTTGTAATGGCGTTTGTTTATCTTCATAATTACTATGTATAATTTTTAAATTTTGAGCTTGTTTAGATTTCAATTTATCAAAACAAAAATTCTTTGTCATAGTCATAGAAAAAGCTTCTACGTTTTTATACTCAGCTATCTTTTTCTTATTATTCCATAATTTCAACAAAACCTCCTGAGTAGCATCCTCAGCTTCCTCGGTAGAAACTAGTAATCGTTTTGCCAAACGAAATACTTTATCCTTAAAAGGTATTACAATGTTTAAAAACTCTGTTTGAGTCATTTTGGTTTGGTTTAGTTAAAAACAGCTTAGTTATTGCTATTTGATATTACGACGACCCTATTTCTAATTTGTTACATTGAAATTAAAAAAATTAAAATTGTATATAACCTTCATCTATGTCTTATTCTAAAAGATTTCCGTCTTCATGGAGATAACAAATTCAATTAAAACTTAAATTTAAAAATTTATGCGCCTTCTATTTTTTTTATTATACAATAATGTAAGTAAATTTAGGGTTTAATAGACTACCTATTATAAAGCACTACTATGAAAAATTTTAAAGCCCTAATTCTACTTATACTTGTTACTAGTATAACAACAAGTTGTTTTGAAGATAATGATGACACTCAAACGCCTATACAATCTATAAATAATTTTGTTTGGAAAGGGATGAATTCTTGGTATAAATGGCAGCCAAATGTTCCAGATTTATCAGATTCTAAAACAGATAACTCAACTCAATATGAATCATTTTTGAATAAGTTTAGTAACCCAAAAGACTTATTTAATAGCCTTAGATATCAAATTGGAGTTACAGACAGGTTTTCTTGGTTTGTTGAAGACTATATAGAACTACAACAACAATTTCAAGGCATTACAAAATCTTTTGGTATGAGGTTTACCCCTGTAGAAATTAATAGTAGCGGCGATGTAATTCTTTATATAAAACATGTTGCTTTAGATTCACCTGCAAATGATGCTAATATAAAACGAGGAGATATAATAAACGCTATTGATGGAACCACCTTAAATACTAATAATTATAATGATTTAGCAAATAAACTATTTGGTGAAACTGTAACATTATCTTTTGTTTCCGAAAATAATGGAACTTTAAGTTTTATTGATGACAAAACAATAACAGCATCTGTAATATCAGAAAATCCTATTTTCTTAAAAAAAGTATTTAATGATATTAATGGAAAAAAAGTTGGCTATTTAGTTTACAATGGATTTAGATCATCTTATAATGATGAATTAAATGACACCTTTTTATTCTTTAAAAATGAAAATATAAATGAATTAATTATTGATTTAAGACTTAATGGTGGTGGATCTGTAAGTACAGCCGCATATTTAGCCAGCATGATCTACTCTAGTGCAGGTACAGATATTTTTACAGATTTAAAATTTAACTCTAAACATAGCGAACAAGAAGATGGTTCTTATAATTTTGGAAATACTTTAAATGTATTTGATTCAAACAGTACTAAAGTTGGAGAGCAAACCATTAATAGGCTAAATAACATTAATAGATTATATGTTTTAACGTCTAACAATACAGCCTCTGCAAGTGAGCTTATTATAAATGGTTTAAGACCATACCTAAACGCTGTAAAAGTTGTAGGAACAACAACCTTCGGTAAAAACGTTGGTTCTATTACTCTATATGACTCACCAAATACGGACTATACAGAAAGAACATCTGCAAATAAAACTCATACAAAAGCCATGCAACCTATAGTTTTTAAAACCTTTAATAAAGATGGAGAAAGTGACTATACTCAAGGGTTTACTCCAGACATTGAAATAGAAGAACACCAATTTTGGAATAATATTTTACCTTTTGGTGATGAAAACGAAGTTGTATTAAAAGGTGCTTTAGATGATATTCGTGGTGTAACTACAAAAACATCTTCTACTAAGAAAAGTAAACAATCAAAGCAGTTAAAAATTAAAGAATTTAAAAACATGTTTGATAAAGAAATGTATATTGATAACTAAATTTCATTTATCAAAAATTAATTATGAATAAACATAAAACCTACTTCAATTGGAGTACTGGTAAAGATTCAGCATTAGCGCTATATCATTTATTAAAGGATGAACGCTATACTGTAGATGAACTAATTACAACGGTAAATAGTCATTACAATAGGGTTTCAATGCACGGACTTAGAAAAGAGTTACTAATTGCTCAAACTGATGCTTTACAAATCTCTGCAAGTTTGATAGAACTTCCAGAAACGCCAAGTATGGAAGTTTACGAGCAAAAAATGGACGAAACCGTTTTTAGACTAAAAGACAACGGCTTTACGCATAGTGCCTTTGGTGACATTTTCCTTGAAGATTTACGTATTTACAGAGAAAATAAATTAAACCAACAGGGTTTCGAAGCTGTATTTCCAATTTGGAAGCGAAATACTAAAGAGCTCATAAATGAGTTTTTAGATTTAGGTTTTAAGACTATTATTGTTTGTGCTAATTCTAAATATTTTGGAGAAGACTTTGTAGGAACAGTTATAGATAAAGATTTTATAGATAATTTGCCTGAAGGTGTTGATCCATGTGGTGAAAATGGTGAATTTCATACCTTTTGCTTTGATGGTCCTATCTTTAAAAACCCCATACCTTTTACAATAGGCGAAAAAGTATATAGAGAATACAACACCCCAAAACAAGACGATAATTCTGTTTGTAAAAGTGACGCCGAAAAATATGGTGTTTGGTATCGTGATTTACTTTTGAAATAAAAAAAGCAGTAAAATTTTATAATTTTACTGCCTTTAATCTTAAATCCTTTTAACAGTTATAAAGTCAACTGAAACCCTAATCTAACATTTCTTCCTTTAGTGGTATAACCTGGAACATCTTCATAATCTTCATTTAAAATATTATCAAGTCCTCCAAAAAACTTAATTTTATTCTTTAAAGCGGTATGACTTACATAAAAGTTAACTAAACTAAAGCTATCAAGAAGTGGTACAAAACTATTCTCAAATCTATCATGCGTGTATTGGTAAGATAAAGATGCAAAAGTAGTTTCACATAAATCATAACCTAACTGTAAATTAGCTTTATGCTTAGGTATTCTTCTTGCTAAACTTTCTTTATACTCTGTAAACGTATAGTTTGCTGTAACCGATAATTTTTCTAGCGGTGTAGCATTAACTTCAATCTCTACACCTCTTGCGTTTAACTTATCCGTTGCATTAGAGTAACCTCCATTAATCCATAACACTGTACTTTGTTCTTCTCTATTAAAGAAAAGACCTGTTACCCTTAAATTATTGTTCAATTTAAATTCCGCTCCTGCTTCTATCGTTCTATTTTCTTCAGGATCTAAATCTGGATTAGCACCAAAGTTACCAAATAATTGAGATAACGAAGGTGTTATAAAAGATGTACTGTAAGAGCCAAAAACTTTCGTATAACTATCATCATCAGACTTTAGAGTAAATGAAGGATTTATGTTATATGTAAAATGAGATCCATATTCATTATGGTTATTTAAACGAGCTCCAGCATTAACATTTAAACCAAAATCTGAAACATATACAAAGTTAGCATATGGGTCAATAATATTAAATCTTACATCGTTAGTAAATTCAGCCTTATTTTCAATAGCATTTAAACCAACAATAGTATAGAACATTTTATTAAGAACATACTTATTGTAAACATCCAAAACATAGTTTTTAGATTTGAATGTAGATGGAAAACTAGAAATAAACTCTCTTTCATATTCACTGTAAGCAGCATTAATATTAATGCTTCCATTTCTATATTGATATTTTGAAGAAATACCAACACGATATTGTTCGTTATTAAACTCATCATCAGTATCAACCAAAGCAAAACTAGAATTAAAACCATCTATTTCTGAATTTGTATCTGTAAAATTACCATATACATTTAAAGAGAAAGCTTTATTAAATTTATAACCTAAATTAACATCTACACCATATTTAGAATAAGCATCTTTCTCATTAGCATCACTAATTGCTGCCGAAAGGCCATCAGTAAACTGGTTATTAAATGCAGCACGGTAAGTAAACTTATTTAAAGTACCGCTTAATGCAACGCTATTATTAAAATCTGCGATGTTATAATTTTGGTCAGACTCTGCTTGGTTTGTTCCAAAACTTGAAGAAAAAACAGCACTAACCCCTTTATTACTAGCTTTTTTAGTTGTAATATTAATAACTGCAGATGCTGCTCCACTTCCATACAATGTACTAGCTGCTCCTTTAATTATTTCAATAGACTCTATTTGATTTAAATTTAAAAGTCTAAAATCATACTCTATATTAATTTGAGAAGGATCATTAACCTGAATGCCATCAATTAAAACTAAAACTTGACGATTACGGCCTCCACGAGCGTAAACACCTAAGTTCTGGCCTGCATTACTTCTACTACCATTAATTTCTATACCAGACTGCGTATTAATTAATTCTGAAACTGTTCTTCCTTGATTTCTTTCAATATCAAGCTTTGATATTTTAATAACAGATTTTCCTGAATTTTCACGTTTTAAAGCAAAACGAGAATCGGTAATAACAACCTCATCTAGTTGTTCTACTTTTGTTGAATTGACTTGCTCTTGTGCAAATCCAATTAAAGACATACCAAAACATAGCATACCTAAAACATTTGTTTTTTTGTTCATTTCAATGAATAATTAATCGAGAATCGCATGGACTATCATACGCAAACTTTTATCCCGAAAGTTTAACTTATTTGTTTTGAAAATGGCAGGTCTCCTGACTTGTTTTATGTTACAAAACCTTCCCAGTAATAAACCAGTGGTATTGAAGTTAATAACATCCTCATGAAGAGGTACTGAAATAAATTCAGCATAAACTTACAGTTGCGGGAACAGTTCAAGAATGAAGAAAAACGAGTCTCATTTTTTGATTTTCGAACTGTTAATTCGTTAATCATCAATTACTAATCGTCAATCTTGTCACTTGATTCCCTTTTAATTCATTCAGTATTAATACAGAACAAAACCAAAATTCGCTGCAAATGTACTATCTATTTTTAGATTCAAAACATTTTATGACGTAATTCTTTAAAAAAGAATAATCTTTGTCTCAACAATCAACAACATATTATTCATGATTTATTACATAACAGGAGGAGAACGCTCTGGTAAAAGTAATTATGCTCAAGACTTAGCGTTATCGCTTTCAAATATGCCAAAATATATTGCAACATCTCGTATTTGGGGAGATGATCATAGAAAACGTATTGATAGGCATATAGCAGATAGAGATGAACGTTGGACATCTATTGAAGAAGAAAAGATATTAGCTTCTGTTATAGAAACTAAAGACGTTGTTGTTATAGATTGCGTAACACTTTGGCTTACCAACTTTTATGTGGATACTAAAAATGACATTGAAAAATGCTTAGAACTAGCAAAAATAGAGTTTAATAAACTTTTAGATATTGATGCTACTATAATTATAATTTCTAATGAAATTGGTATGGGCGTACATGCACAGACTGAAGTTGGTAGAAAATTCACAGAACTTCAAGGTTGGGTCAACCAACATATTGCTAGACATGCTGACAAGGCAACCATGATGATTTCTGGAATTCCATTAACGCTTAAATAATAGTTTATGAGTTCTACAAAAAATGAATTGTTTAAAACAGCTCTTCAAAAAAAGATTGATCTAAAAACAAAACCTTTAGGTGCTTTAGGTGATTTAGAAACATTAGCTTTTAAAATAGGGTGTATTCAAAACACCAAAAGCCCTAAAATAAGCAATCCAACTATTGTTGTTTTTGCAGGCGATCATGGCATTGCAAAAAAAGGTGAAGTCAATCCTTTTCCGCAAGAGGTTACAGCACAAATGGTTTATAATTTTATAAATGGAGGCGCTGCTATTAATGTGTTTACAAAAACAAATGATATCCATTTAAAAGTAGTTGATGCTGGCGTTAATCATACTTTTGAAAACGATTTGAATATTATTAACGCTAAGATAGATTTTGGAACAAAAAACTATCAAGATCAACCTGCCATGACATTAACACAGTGTCAAGAAGCATGCTTTAAAGCTGAAAAAATTGTTACAAACATTTATTCAAACGGTTGTAATACCATAGGTTTTGGAGAGATGGGAATAAGCAATACCTCATCAGCATCATTACTTATGGCTTATATAATGAACATACCAATTACCGAATGTGTTGGTTCTGGTACAGGATTAAATTCTGATGGTATCAATAAAAAAAGTAATATTCTTTCTGAAATTTATAACAAATATAATCCTCAAACTCCTCAAGAAGCTTTAGCTACTTTTGGAGGTTTTGAAATTGCCATGCTTTGTGGTGCTATTTTAAAAGCAGCGGAATTAAAAATGGTTATTGTAATTGATGGATTCATAGTTTCCGCAGCACTTCTTGTTGCTCAAGCTATAAATAAAAACGTATTAGATTATTGCGTATTTGCACATAACTCTAATGAGCAAGGGCATATTAAAATATTAGAGTTCTTAAACGTTAAACCACTATTATCATTAGAGTTAAGATTAGGAGAAGGTACTGGAGCAGCTTTAGCAATGCCTTTAATAAAAGCTTCAGCAGATTTTTTAAATAACATGGCTAGCTTTGAAAGTGCTGGAATTAGTAATGAAAGTTAAAAGGGTTAAATAATGAAAAAAGAAATACAAATATTCTTAACTGCTGTTATGTTTTTCACAAGAATACCTTGTCCAAAATGGGTAGATCATAGACCCGAATATTTACAAAAAAGCGCGCGATATTTTTCACTAGTTGGTATTATCGTTGGAGGAATTGGTGCTTTAGTCTTTTACGGTTTTTCTTTTATTTTTTCTACTGAAATAAGTTTATTACTCAGTATGTTATCTACAATATATACTACAGGAGCTTTCCATGAAGATGGATTTGCAGATGTTTGTGATGGCTTTGGAGGAGGATGGAGCAAAGAAAAAATCTTATTAATCATGAAAGATTCACGCTTGGGAACTTATGGTGTTTCTGGATTAATATTAATTCTTGCCATTAAGTTTTCTGCGTTAAGAGAAATCCCTATTTACTTCATTCCCTTAACTATTATTGCTGGTCATAGTGTAAGTCGTTTTATAGCGACAACATTAATCTACACACAGCCATATGTAAGAGATACAGATGATAGTAAAGCTAAACCTGCAGCTAAAAGTATTACTTTATCTATGGTTATTACTAGTGCTCTTTTGGGGTTAACTCCCTTGCTCTTTTTCAAAACATCATTAATATTTTTAACCTTAATACCTTGTTACTTAGCAAAAGTATTTCTAGGAAGGAAATTTAAAAAATGGATAGGAGGACAAACTGGAGATTGTGCAGGTGCTGTTCAGCAATTATGCGAAGTTATTTTTTATTTAAGTGTTATTGTATTATGGAAATTTATTTAATAAGACATACTACACCCAATATTGAAAAGGGGATTTGCTATGGGCAAAGTGATTTAGATTTAAAACCGAATTATATTGAAGAATTCGAAACTGTCTTAAATCAAATTCCAAAAAAAGAAAATTTAAAGGTAATTTCTAGTCCGTTAAAGCGTTGTTCATTATTAGCAAAATACTTTAGTGACAATGTTAGTTTTGATAATCGACTAAAAGAATTAAACTTTGGAGATTGGGAACTTAAACCTTGGAATGATATTCCAGCGAAAGATATCAACCCTTGGATGACAGATTTTGTAAACGTTGCTGTTCCCAATGGAGAATCTTATGTAGACTTAGCCGCAAGAGTTCATGCTTTTTTTGAAGAAATAAGTCTTTTAAAAAGTAATGAGAACCTAATCATTGTATCGCATGCTGGACCAATACGAGCCATACTTGCTAAACTTTTAAAGCTTACCTTGAAAGATTCATTCAATATTAAAATAAATTACGGTGATGTTTTTCATTTAAAAAGAGACAATGAATCTTTAAAACTAATTACAAATATTAACTTTTAAGAACCAAATTAGCAAAATTATAATTGCTTGAAACAACTTTTTCTTCAATTTCAACTTCAATTCTATTCTTAAAAAATGGTGCGTTTACAACTAATGTGTGAAACTCACCGTTTTCGCCACATGCATCAATACCCAAAGTTTCAAATTCGGTAAGTATAGCTTCATCTATAAAGCGACCTAAAAAATCTGGACCTAAAACTTGATTGCAAGACACAATCATGGCTTCCAATCCTGAATCAATCATATCTAAAACTAATTGTTTTCTATCACCTTGCCAAAGTGGTAAAACAGCTTCAAGATTAGCTGCTTTAGATACTTTTTCTTCCCAAGTCCTGTGAGATTCAATATCTATATCCCCAAATACACTGTGAGTAATAGGATAATCTTCAACCAAAGCTTTTAGACTCTTAATATACTTAACTTCATAATCTATCCATGTGCTACTAAAAAAATGAATAGGTAAACTTAAGGCTGCTGCCTGTGCCTCTAAAACGTTTTTAGGTATACCATGAGAACGCGATCTATCTCCAAATTCATTCATTACATTTAAAAGCACCAGTGGCTTATAACCTTGCTCCACTGCTTTATAAAAAGCATAACAACTATCTTTACCACCACTCCAAGAACACAAAAAATTCATTTTCAAATATTTTAAATATTCAAAAGTAGCTTTATGTTAACTGTATTACAAAAAAAATAATGACCTTTGACATATATATATATATATATTCTTAGATGCGTTTTATAACAATTTTACTTTCTACATGTTTATTCTTTATTTCTTGTAAAGAAAAAGCGAATACAAAAACGAGAGCTTCAAAAACGACTAAAGCCGTTTCACAACATATTAAGTATGCTAAAAGTTTCAACATAAAAAACTATAGTAATTATAAAGAAGTTGAAGTAACATCATCATTTCCAAACAGTAAAGACACATTAAGGTACATTTTAATAAAAAACGGACAAACTATTCCTCCTCTTGCCGATAATGACGTTGTTATTAAAATTCCAATTAAAACAGTTGTGGTAATGTCTACCACTAATATTCCTGCATTAGAATATTTAAATATTGAAGATAGATTAATTGGGTTTCCTAATACAAATTACATCTCGTCTAAAAAAACAAGACAACGTATTAATAGCGGAAAAATAAAAGATTTAAATAATAATTTAGAAATTAATATGGAATTATTATTAGATTTAAATCCAGAATTGGTTATTGGATTTTCGGTAAATGGTAATGACAAAACTTTAGATAAAATCAAGAAATTTGAAATACCAGTTATTCTAGATGGCGCCTGGACAGAACAACACCCTTTAGGGCGTGCCGAATGGATAAAATTCATTGCTGCTTTTTTTGATAAAGATGAAGAAGCAAACATATTGTTTAATAAAATTGAAACTGATTATATAGAAGCTAAAGCGCTTGCTAAACAAACGAAAAGTATACCAACCGTTATTTCTGGTTCTTTATTTAAAGATGTTTGGAACATTCCTGGTGGACGCAGTTTTGTTGCTAAATACTTAGAAGATGCAAATACAGACTACCTTTGGAAAACAAATAAATCAACTGGAAGCCTTCAATTAAACTTTGAAAATGTTTTAGACAAAGGACAAAATGCAGACCTATGGATTGGTGCAGGTTCTTTTAAAAATAAAAGCGAAATGCTCTCTAAACATAAAGGGTATAGTTACTTTGAAGCTTTTAAAAACAATAAAACATATACGTATACAAACAAAATTGGTCCAAAAGGAGGTTTACTTTATTATGAATTAGGGCCTTTACGTCCCGATTTAATTTTAAAAGATATTATTAAAATTGCACACCCTGAATTACTAACAGAATATGAATCTTTCTTTTTTAAGGCTTTAGAATAATTGGAAACCAACAAATCATATAAAACAACATTTATCGTACTTGTATTGGTTACTTTGGCTTGCTTTTTTATTAATATTAGTTTAGGCTCTATTTCTATACCAAATTCAGAAATATTAAAAAGTTTTTTTGGTTCTATAAACAACAGGTCTTGGCAACATATTATCCTAGATTACAGATTACCAAAGGCATTTACAGCTATTATTGTAGGTTCTGGACTTGGGATTTCGGGTTTAATGATGCAAACATTATTTAGAAACCCATTGGCTGGCCCTTTTGTTTTAGGTATTACATCTGGAGCAAGTTTAGGCGTTGCCTTAACCATTATGGGAGCTTCCATTTTTGGAGGTGTGTTAACAGCTATTTTAATTTCAAAATGGAGTATAGTTATTGCTGCAAGTCTTGGTAGTTTTTTAGTACTTCTTGCGGTAGTAATTGTTTCTACTAGAGTTAGAGACACTATGGCTATTCTTATTATTGGGCTTATGTTTGGTAGTATTACTGCTGCGGTTGTAAGTGTTCTTTCATATTTTAGTTCTGCCGAGGAATTACAACAATATATCTTTTGGGGGTTTGGCAGTTTAGGGAATTTAACTTGGGAAGAACTTCTTGTTTTATTTATAATTTACCTTACAGGAATATTTATTAGTTTAAGTTCTATAAAAGCTTTAAACACCTTATTACTTGGCGAAAATTACGCAAAAAGCTTGGGATTGAACATCAAAAAGAGTCGCTTACTACTTATTATTTCAACAAGTTTATTGGCAGGAACTATTACCGCATTTGTAGGCCCCATTGCTTTTGTTGGTCTAGCAATACCGCATATGACTAGACAAATATTTAGTACTTCAAATCATAAAATATTGCTACCAGCAGTTTTTCTTTTAGGAGCAATAGTAATGCTTCTTTGCGATTGCATTGCACAATTACCAACTAGTGATTATACATTACCTATAAATGCTATAACCTCACTTATAGGAGCTCCCGTAGTTATTTGGTTATTGGTTAGAAAACGTAGAATGATGTTTTGATTTAGATTAATTAGACGTGTTAGATATTTTAGATAAAAAACAGTGAAAAAAGACAACCAACATATTATATTAAAAACAGAAAATCTATCTATAGGTTATGCTTCAAAAAAGAGTAAAACTATAGTGGCTTCAAATATTAACATAGAATTACATCAAGGCGAATTGGTTGGACTAATTGGTGGTAATGGTATTGGAAAATCTACATTATTAAGAACACTTACTAAAGTTCAAAACCAGCTTGATGGAACCATTTATATTAATAACAAAGATATTTCTAAATATGCCTCTATAGATTTAGCTAAAGTGATGAGTTTGGTATTAACTGAACTAATTTCATCAAAAAATTTATTGGTTAAAGAATTGGTTGCTTTAGGAAGACAGCCTTATACCAATTGGGTTGGTAATTTATCTGAGCATGATAAAATCATAATTAAAAAAGTATTGAAGCAAACTAACATACAAGATTTAAAAGACAAAAACTGCTTTGAATTAAGTGACGGGCAACTTCAAAAAGTGATGATTGCTCGTGCTTTGGCACAAGATACAGATATCATTATTTTAGATGAACCAACTACGCATTTAGATATGTATCATAAAGCCTATGTGCTTAAACTGCTTCAAAAATTAGCTAAAAAAACAAATAAGACTATTTTATTTTCATCTCACGAAATAGATTTAGCTATCCAATTATGTGACAAACTTGTTGTTATGACTGATAATGGTGTAGTTTCAGACACACCATGTAATCTTATTGAACAAGGAACTTTTGATGCTCTGTTTCCTAAAGATTTGATTGTTTTTTATGAAAAAACTGGGAGTTTTAGGGTTAAAAAATAGTATAGACACACATCTTAAACACCGCTTTCAAATCAAAAAAACTAAAACAAAACTTATCTTTCTGACCTCTGTCTTACGTCTATTTAATTATCTTTGATTAAATTTCTTTAGTAAATGAACGACAGCCTTATTTTAATTCTCGCTATACTAATCGCAGCAGCTATTGGAGCTTATATTGGTATACTTATCAATAAATTAAAAAGTAAAAGTGAACAAAGTACTTTAGCAGAACGCAATACTAATTTGCAACAGCAATTAACAGATTTAAAAACGTTTAGTACTGCCGAAAGCAAAAAACAAAACACCAATTTCAATCTTCAAACAACTCAATTACGAGAAACAATTTCTAAAATTGAAAATGAACGTGAAGAAATACGTCGTGAAAAAGAGTTCTTAAATTCTGAATTGGCTCGCAAAAATACCGAATACGAAAACCTACAACAACTAAGTACAAAACGTGATGCTGAACTAGAAGAACGCCAAGAACAACTTCGTAAAGATTTTGAGCTTTTAGCAACAAAAATTTTAGATGAAAAATCTGAAAAATTCACGTTACAGAATAAGGAAAACATAAAAAACATATTAAGTCCATTACAAGAAAAAATTCAAGGTTTTGAGAAAAAAGTAGAAGATTCACAAAAGGAAAGCATCAGTATGCATTCAGCTTTAAAAGAGCAGCTTTTAGGCTTAAAAGACTTAAACCAGAAAATGACGACTGAGGCTACAAATCTTACTAGAGCTTTAAAAGGAGACAGTAAAATGCAAGGTAATTGGGGGGAATTGGTTTTAGAACGTGTTTTAGAAAAATCTGGTTTAGAGAAAGATAGAGAGTATTTTGTACAACAGAATTTCACGCTTGAAGATGGATCTCGTGTTTTACCAGATGTTGTTTTGAATTTGCCTGATGGTAAAAAAATGATTATTGATAGTAAAGTGTCTTTAACCGATTATGAACGTTTAGTAAATGCAGATGAAGATGATAAAGCATTACATTTAAAAGCCCATGTTAATTCTATACGCAGACATGTAGATCAGCTTTCAGATAAAAATTATCAAGATTTGTATGATATTGAATCTCCAGATTTTGTATTGCTTTTTATCCCTATTGAACCTGCATTCGCTGTGGTTGTAAATGAAGACAATTCTATTTATAACAAAGCATTCGAAAAGAATATCGTTATTGTTACACCTTCTACTCTACTTGCTACTCTACGAACTATAGATAGCATGTGGAATAATGAAAAGCAACAACAAAATGCTATAGAAATTGCAAGACAAGCTGGAGCACTTTATGATAAATTTCATGGTTTGGTAGTAGATTTAACAGGAGTTGGTAAAAAAATTGATGCTGCTAAAACAGATTACTCTGCAGCTATGAATAAACTAGTTGAAGGTAGAGGTAATTTAATTACAAGCGTTGAAAAAATAAAAAAAATGGGGGCTAAAGCTAAAAAAGCACTTCCGGAAGCTATAATAAAACGTGCTCAGGAAGAAGATTAAACTCTTACAAAGTTCACTATTATGTCATTTTAAATTATTGGATTACCAATTGAAAAATCAATAATTATTAAAATCGTTTTTTTTAGCAAAATATTTTAGAACTTACTAAAAATTTAAAATCATTTCAATTTTAAAGATATATATCTTTATTTTTAATGATATTTAAACGCTAATATTCACTATTAAAGGCATAGAAATACATGTTTAAGCACGCAAAAGAATCGCAAATTTCAATTACAGAATTAATGTTACCTTCTCACTCTAACTTTAGTGGCAAAATTCATGGTGGACATATATTAAATCTAATGGATCAAATAGCGTTTGCATGCGCCTCAAAACATTCAAGAAACTATTGTGTAACGGCATCTGTAAACAAGGTGGATTTTTTGAATCCCATTGAAGTTGGTGAACTTGTTACACTTAAAGCATCTGTAAATTATACTGGTAGAACCTCTATGGTTATTGGTTTACGTGTAGAATCTGAAGTGATTCAAACAGGTGAAATAAAACATTGTAATTCGTCTTATTTTACAATGGTTGCCAAAGACGAAAACGGAAAAAATGTTCCTGTACCAGGTTTAATATTAGATACAGAACAAAGCGTTAGACGTTTTGCTAGAAGTATTGCGAGACAAGAGCAGGTTAAAAAACGTTCTTCTCGTTTTAACTCCTCAGAATTTAAAATAGAAGAGCATTTAGATTTAGTAAAGTCTCAAAATGCTAAGCTTGAAATTTAGAATCCACAAAAAATATAAATACACATTTACTATCCTTTATTTTTTGTAAATTCGAAGTCCATACACCTAATGAAATGAAAAAAAAAATCACATTTATTGTTATTGTCCTAATTTTTGCTTTTTTGGGTTATAACTACTTGTACCAAGAACACAGAGATATTTACAATGAGTATGCTCAATTCTCTGTATTACCAAACGATATATTAAAAGAATTCAAAACCAACTCTAGTATAGCAGAAGGAAAATATTTAAACAAAACTATTGAAATTACAGGAACAGTTACTGAAATAACAGAAACAGACATTACAATTAACAACGCCGTGTTTTGTAACCTAAGTACAAATTTAGAAACAAAAAAAATTAAAATAAATACTAAAATTATAATTAAAGGACGTTGTATTGGATACGACGATTTATTGGAAATTGTAAAATTAGATCAATGTAATTTAAAAAAATAAAAAAACTATGAGGCATATAATATACTTTTTCTTATGTTTTCCATTTATTATTTCTTCACAAAATGATTTATTAAGTGAAATCGACACAGAGCCAACTAAAAATAAAAAGGTTATTGCAACTTTTAAAGGTTTAAAAATAGTAAATTTTGAATCTACCAAACTGGTTTCTAAACAAGAGCTTACTTTTATTGTATCTCACAGGTTTGGAAGCTTAAAAAACGGTATTGACACTTTTTTTGGATTAGATGAAGCTGTAACCCGTTTAAATTTTGTTTATGGTATATCGGATAGAATAAATATAGGATTATCAAGAAGTTCTTTCTTAAAAATTTATGAACTCTCAGGAAAATATAAACTTATAGAACAAGTAGAAAACGGATTTCCTTTTACCTTAGTAGGCTATAATTCATTTCTAATTAATACTGCTTTAGATAAAAAAAATCTTCCTCTACTTGAATTTAAGCATAGGTTAGGCTACACGGCACAAATATTAATTTCTAAAAAAATCAATTCAAATTTATCTTTAGAAATAGCTCCAACTTTCTTCCATGATAATTATGTTCTCGTTAACAACCAAGACAATTCTCAATTTGCTATTGGCTTTGGCGGTCGTTATAAACTAGGAAAACGATGGTCCTTAAATACTGATTATGGTTTACATTTAAATAGAGCTAACAATTCTCCTTTTAGAAATCCACTATCTATAGGCATCGATTTAGAAACTGGAGGTCATGTATTTCAAATGCATTTTTCTAATTCTTTAGCTATGAACACAAATGGGTTTCTTGGTCAAGGTTCAGGAGATTGGAGTAATGGAGATATCTTTTTTGGATTCAATCTTAGCCGACGATTTTAAAATATTATAAATAAAAAAGAACTATGAAAACGACATTTAAAAGTTTAACTTATCTATTTACCTCTTCACTATTATTATTTAGCTGTTCTAGTAGTAGTAATGATGATTTAAATCCACAAGTGATGATTCCTGTGCCAATAGAAAAAATCACTTATGATAATCATATCAAAACTATCATTGATGATAATTGTTTACAATGTCATGGTAACCCAACTTTAAGGGGCGCCCCTAATTCATTTGTGAGCTATAATCAAGTTAGAAGTAGTATCAATAATATTTTAAATCGCCTTAATAGCTCTAGTAACCCTATGCCTCCTTCTGGCCAAATAAACATAACTTTAAGAGCCTCTGTTCAACAATGGAAAGATGATGGACTTTTAGAAAATTAAAAAATCTTTTAATATAATATTCATTTTTTCACAAAACCGCCATGAAATATTCTGCTATAATTATCGCCTTTATAACCTTAAATACTTTTGCTCAAACTAAATATTTAACGAAAACAGGGGTGGTAAATTTTGAAGCATCTGTACCTTCTTTTGAAGAAGTAAAAGCAAATAATAAATCAGTTACCGCTATTATTAATACCGAAAACGGCGAGTTTGCCTCACTTGCTTTAATTAAAGGCTTTCGTTTTAAAAATGCATTAATGGAGGAGCATTTTAATGAAAATTACGCCGAATCGGACAAATATCCAAAAGCTATTTTTAAAGGACAAATCAATGATTTTACACTAAAAAAAATAACAAACAAAGACACTTCCTTTAATATTGATGGTAATTTAACATTTCATGGAAAAACAATAGAGATTAAAGCAAACAAAGTCTCTATTAATATCAAGAATGAAATTTTAACAATTTCAGGAAACTTTTTAGTTAAAGCTTCTGACTTTGATATAGATATTCCTAAAATAGTTAAAAGCAAAATTTCAGAAAATATTAAAGTAATATTTAATTTCAGTATGCTAAAAAAATAATACAATTTTGTTAAACTTATAATACAAATTTTCATTGACAGTTTTAAAAACACTACTATATTTTTCTATTTTTAAATACCCATTAACCATAGAGGAACTTTTTATTTTTTCAGACATTGCTTCTAAAAAAGAAATGAATACTCAACTTAACTTTTTATTAGAAAAAGGTATTATTTTTAAATTTGAAAGATTCTATACAGATTCAAATGATATGTCACTTATAAAAAGAAGGCTAGAAGGAAATTTAATGGCAGAGCAAATAATGCCAAAAGCTAAAAAAGTTGCTAAATTAATTTCTAAATTCCCCTATGTAGAAAGCGTAAACATATCAGGTTCTTTATCTAAAGGGTTTTATGACAAAGATGGAGATATTGATTTTTTTATTATCACTAAACCTAATCGATTGTGGGTTTCCAGAACATTCTTAATACTTTATAAAAAAATATTATTATTAAACTCAAGAAAATATTTTTGTGTTAATTATTTTATTTCAAGTAATCAATTAGAAATTTCTGAAAAAAACAGATTTACTGCAACAGAACTCCTTACATTAATTCCTTTATATGGCAAAAATGTGTTTAATTCTTTTATTAAAGAAAATAAATGGCATAATTTATATTTCCCTAACGCAAAAGACCATAATCTTTCATTAATAAAAGAGACTAATAAAGTATGGATAACTATAGCTATTGAAGCTGTTTTCAATACGAAAATTGGAAATTTCACTGATACTTTTTTAAGAAAAATGACATTAAGCAAATGGAAATCAAAATTTAGTAATACTATTAAGGGAAATGATTTTAATATAGCAATGAAATCCACTAAGAATGTTTCTAAACATCACCCTCAAAACTTCAAAAAAAGGTAATCGATAAGTTAAATCAAGATTATGAAAAGATAGAAAAACAATATAACCTAGAATTACCTCAGGAATATGCTTGATGTCGTATTTTCGCATTCGTATTATTATAAGTTCGATCCTAAACAATGGGAAAATCGAACACCATATCCTCCTTTAGGCACTTTATACGCAGCTTCTTATCTAAGAAAAAACAACTTTAGTGTTGGTCTATATGATGCAAATCTATTAGATGATCCAAAAAGCATTAGACCATATTTAGAAATAAAAAAGCCTAAAATATTTGTATTATATGATGATGGCTTCAATTATCTAACTAAAATGTGCTTAACTACAATGCGAGAAGCAGCTTTTGAGATGATTAGAATTGCAAAAAACCTCAATTGTAAAATTATTGTTTGTAGTTCTGATTCTACAGATCATTATAAAAAATATTTGGATAACGGTGCAGATTTTGTGATTCAAGGTGAAGGTGAGATTAGTTTAAAAGAATTAGCAAAAGCTTTAATTAAAAACCAAGATACAACCACCATAAAAGGTCTGGTTTTTAAAAAAAATGGAGAAATTGTCAAAAACCCAAAGCATTCAGTTTTACGTGATTTAGATGAACTTCCAATGCCTGCTTGGGACTTAATTGATATAGAAGCATATAGGGAAATTTGGATAGATGGAGGAAATGAATTTACATTAAATATAGCAACCACTCGTGGCTGCCCATATAAATGTAACTGGTGTGCAAAGCCTATTTATGGCAATCGATATAATTCACACTCTCCAAAATATATTACAGAACATATAAAACACCTTTCTAAAACTTACGCTGTTAACCGCTTTTGGATGTGTGATGATATTTTTGGTTTAAAACCAAATTGGGTTCAAAATTTTAAAAATGAGCTAAAAAAAGAAAAGCTTACTATTTCATATTATATTCAAAGTCGTGTAGATTTATTATTAAAAGAAGACACTATTGATGCTCTAGCCGAAAGTGGATTAGAAGAAGTTTGGGTTGGCGCCGAAAGTGGCTCACAACCTATTTTAGACGCTATGGACAAAGAAACTACAGTTGAACAAATTTATGAAGCAACACAATTATTAAAAGGAAAAGATGTTCGAGTCGCATTCTTTATTCAATTTGGATATATAAAAGAAACTCAAAAAGATATAGAAAAGACTATTCAAATGATTAAAGAATTGATACCTGACAATATTGGAGTTTCAATTTCATATCCGTTACCTGGAACAAAATTTTATGAGAAGGTCAAAGATGATTTAAAACTAAAAGCTAATTGGACAAATTCAGACGATTTAGCAATGTTATTTAAGGGAAATTACAGCACGCAATTTTATAGAAAACTACAACGATACGTTCATAAAGAGTATCGAAAAAGTCAAGGGCTTTATAATTTAAAACAACTTAATATTACTAAGCTAAAATCTATATATAAATTGGTATATTATATCCCAAGTGCATTTTACGATAAATTGCTTTTAAAAAAACTAGCTAAATAAAAAGTAACTTTGATAACTTCATATAAATGAAAGCTGATTTCGATATTGCATCTAGTAAATATGATTCTATTTTTACATTCTCTAAAATAGGAAAAGCTCAACGTAATCGTGTTTTTACGTATACGTACCCATTATTAAATCAAGCCGAAAAGCTTTCAATTTTAGAATTAAATTGCGGAACAGGAGTAGATGCTGTTCTTATTGGGAACTTAGGTCATAATGTTATTGCTACAGATATTTCGGAAAAAATGATAAATATATCAAAAGCAAAAAAACATCCAAAAAATGTAGCTTTTCAAGTTCAAGATATTAATACCCTTTCTAGTAATTCATTTGAAAAAAAATTTGATTTAATTTTTTCAAATTTTGGAGGCTTAAATTGTTTGTCGAATAAAGAGCTAAAAACATTTTTTAATGAAGCTTCTAATTTATTAAACCCTAAAGGAAAACTCATACTTGTCATTATGCCCAAGCACTGCATTTGGGAACGAGTGTATTTTTTTTTAAAAAGAAATCTAAAAAAAGCAAAAAGAAGAAATACCTCTAAAAGTATTATAGCAAATGTAAATGGAGTTCGTGTAGAAACATGGTATTACACTCCTAAAGATATTGTATCTTTATCAAACGAATTATTTACATTAAATAAAATTAAACCAATAGGTCTAACCATTCCACCTTCTTATTTAGAAAAATCAATTTTAACAAAACAACCATTAATATCAATTTTTAAGGGAATTGATTCCATAGTAACGGGTTCGTTTTTTGCAAAGTACGCAGATCATTTCTTAATTGAATTAACAAAAAAACAGCATACAGAGACTACATAATGAGTATTATACTTACACATACCTATTATTTATTTGAAGACCCTAAAGAGCAATCTATTATGAAACCATATGCTCCACTTGGCCTTTTATACATATCTGCATATTTAAATGAAAAAGCTATAGAAAACCATGTATATGATTCTACATTTTACTCTAAAAATGACCAACTTAATTTTATAGAAGAAAAGCAACCTAAAGTCGTTGCCATTTACACCAATTTAATGACTAAGATTAATGTTATTAAATTGGCTAAAGTATTAAATAACAACCCTAAATATGGTTTCCCTAAAATTATTTTAGGAGGTCCAGATATTACATACAATCTAAAAAACTATCTTAATATTGGCGTTGATTTTCTCATTATTGGAGAAGGAGAACAAACTACACTCGAATTATATAATGCGATAGCCAATAATGAAGATTATAGTCAAATTGAAGGTATTGCTTATCTAAAAAATGGGACTCTAAAAAAAACAGCTCCACGCATACGATTAAAAAATTTAAAAGAGCTGCCTTTACCTAATAGGTCTGCTATTCCTGTAGAAAAATATTTAGAGATTTGGAAAACACATCATGGAAAAAGCTCTATGACTATAAGTACTCAACGCGGTTGTCCTTATACTTGTAAATGGTGTAGTACAGCCGTTTATGGACAAAGTTATAGAAGGCGCCCTCCAAATATGGTTGCAGCTGAAATGCGTATGTTAAAAGATACTTATAACCCGGATAGTGTTTGGTTTGTAGACGATGTTTTTAGTGTAAGCCATAAATGGATTAAAGAATTTCATAAAGAAGTAAGTAAACAAAAAGCCAATATTCCTTTTGAATGTATTACACGTGCAGAACGTTTAAATGATGAAATACTACGACTGCTTAAAGAGTCCGGATGTTTTCGTATTTGGATTGGAGCAGAAAGTGGATCACAAAAAATCATTGATGCTATGGATAGGCGTGTAGATGTTGATGTCGTAAAAAATGCTATTCAAAAAACTAATGCATTGGGTATTGAAACTGGAACTTTTATAATGGTTGGTTACCCTGGCGAAGACG
The DNA here is from genome assembly GCA_938003745.1 of uncultured Algibacter sp. Lineage (GTDB taxonomy): Bacteria > Bacteroidota > Bacteroidia > Flavobacteriales > Flavobacteriaceae > Postechiella. Next base: position 62,275 of record CALKXS010000084.1, on the reverse strand, counting down.
AACAAGACATTCTAGAAACTATTAATTATTTAAAGGCTGCAAATCCCACGCACTTTACTATTACAATAGCATACCCTATAAAAGGGACTTTATTATATAATGAAATAGAAGAAAAAATAACGGTTAAACCAAATTGGGAAACATCTACTGACAGACAAATTGATTTTAAAAGAACATACTCAAGGGAATATTATGATTATGCTGTAAAATGGGTTGTAAATGAGGTAAATCACTACAAAGAAAAGTCAAAAGGAAATTACGTTGAAGCTTTTAAGATGAAAATTAAATCAATTCTTGCTCAAACAAAAATGAAAAATTTGAAGTGATGATACAAATTAAAAAATTTGATTCTAAAAACAATGTGTTCTACTTAAGCCCTAAGGACACCTCCTTTTCAAATTTATACATCTCTGTGAGAGATAAAGAACAACGTTATTTAAATGACAAAGAAGTTCTCAAACTACCCTTTTGCTCCAAAGAAAACCCACATTACAAAGAATGGCAAGTACGTCAAAAATCAACCAAAAGATTTATAAATTATCTAAAACAGAAACAAAAAAAACAAAGTATTTTGGATATAGGATGTGGAAATGGATGGTTTTCTCATAAAATAGCAAATGTGTCTTATAAAAATAAAGTAATTGGTTTAGATATAAATATAAATGAATTGGAACAAGCTTCCAGGATTTTTAGTAATACAAATTTAAATTTTGCCTATGGTAATATTTATAAAATAAATAAGTCTTTAAAAGAACAATTTGATATAATAGTTATTAATGCTGCTATTCAATACTTTGCAGATTTCAAAGATTTAATTAATCAATTGAAACAGTTTTTAAAATCTGACGGAGAAATTCATATAATAGATAGCCCTTTTTATAGCAGTAAAAAAGTTAAAGAAGCAAAACAAAGAACCAAACAATATTATACAAAACTCGGTTATCCTAAAATGGCATCTAGTTATTTTCATCATGAAATTACATGTATTGAAAATTTCAAAAAGCTATATACACCGAAAAAAAATATTTTTAATATTTTTTTTAGTAAAAAAGATTCCCCTTTCCCTTGGCTTTGCTATACAAAAAAATAAATAGTATTATTAAAATGATAAATTTAAAAGTAGGTATATTAAAAAAACTTTTTTTTTCAGGAATTCTAACAATTATTTTAATAATAGTATCTGAAATTATTCTTTCATATTTCCAAATTTTTCCAAATGATTTTTATACTGCAACTCCAAATTCTAGTTTTGTATGGAAAATAAATTCTGAGCAGATTGCTGGGATTGAAGGTGATGCTCAGGTTTCTTTCGATGAGTTAGGATCTAGGTCCATTTCTAATTTCAAAAATAAAGAACATAAAATTGTAGCTCTTGGCGGAAGTACTACAGCTTGCTTCGCTTTGTCCCAAAAGAAAACCTGGACAGCTTTGTTGGAAGAGAAGTTAGGGGAAACTTATTGGGTCGGTAATTTTGGTAGACCTGGAAACAGTAGCAATCATCATGTTTTACAATTTGAATATATTCTTAAAAAGAAAGAATTGAAAGATGTGAAAACGGTTTTGATAATGCAAGGAGGAAATGATTTCGTAGGTTACTTAATTTCTCCTAAAAAATATCTAGACAATACTAGCGGAGCAATGTGGAGAGCAGCTTTTAAACACCTACCTAATGATGCACATACTCAGTTTAAAGAAAAACTGGCATTTTACAAATTGCTTAAAAATGCGAAAAGAAATATTTCTTTTTATAGGTTCAATGGTACTTTGACACAAAAAGCCAATGAAATAAAATTGTTAAGAAAAGAGGCTAAAATGGTAGAAAAGCTACCTTCTTTAGAAATAAGCTTGAAACACTATGAGGAAAATATTCAAAAGATTATTGACAAGGCAAAAGAAAGAAACTTACATGTCGTTTTTATTACGCAAGCAACCTTATGGAAGCCAAATTTAGAAAAAGCGTATGATGATTTGTTGATTACTAGCGGATTTAAAAACAATACGTCTTTTTACACTCCTTCTGCATTGTCTACAGGAATGATTTTTTTTAATGAGCGCTTAAAAAAAGTATGCCTTGAAAATAGCGTTGATTGCATAGACTTGGAAATTCCAAAAACTACAGAGGCTTTTTATGATGATTTGCATTTTAATGAGTCTGGAGCTAAATTGGTTTCAAATCAAATCCATGAGTTTCTTAGATATAAATAAATATAAAGAACTCAAATGTCAATCAAAAAAATTAGCATTATTTTTTTTAGTTTAATTTTTATTTTTTCTTGTTTAGAGATAGGAATTCGATTTTTAGAACCTGCCAATTCACATTTACTATTTAGGCCCAATTCAACATATGAATTTAAAATAGATACTGTTAGTTTTCCTGGTTTTTCTAGGTCTACTTCAGTAAAGATTAATAAAGACGGGTATAGAGGCGAATTATACAATTCAAAAGCGAAGTATCATATTTTAGCTATTGGTGGTAGTACAACAGAATGTTTTTTATTGAATGAAGATAAAACATGGACAAAGTTATTAAAGGAAAAAATTTCTAATAATATAGAAGAAGAGATCTGGCTAGGAAATTTAGGAAAAAGTGGATTGAATAGTCAGCACCATATAGAACAATTAAAGGTTTTAGAAGCAAGTTTTCCTAAAATTGATTTAGTAATTTTTTTAATGGGTATAAATGATATGCTCAGGTATTTAAAATATGTTCCTGATTTTGAAAAATTAAGTTCTTCAGAAGTACAGAATACAATGTATACCTATCATACAAATACTGCAAATAGTACTTTTCCAAACAATTTTAAATTAGTTGAAATTCTAAAAAACAGAAATTTCTTTTATTTTCCACAAAAAACTATAAATATGGACATAGATGGAAAAAAGTTAAATATAGCTAGAAAGAAACGTTTTTATAGTAAAAATAAAATTGTTAAAATGCCAAATATTGAAAAGGCTTTGGATCTTTATGAGGAAAATATTCTAGAAATAACGAACCTTTGTAAACAACAAGGAGTTGAACTTCTCCTTTTGACGCAACCTTATTTATGGAAATATGAAATGCCAAATAAAGAAGAGCAATTACTTTGGCTAGGGGAAAATAAAAATATTGAAAAAGAAAGCACATGGTATTTTCATACGAGTGTTTTGAAAAAATGCATGGATCGCTTTAATAGTAGACTTAAAAAAGTTGCAGAAGAAAATTCGTTTACTTTTTTTGATCTAGAACCAAGAATAGAAAAAGATACAACCAACTTTTATGATGGAATGCACTTTAATGAAAATGGAGCTAAAAATGTAAGTGAGCAATTAACAATGCCAATACAATCCGTTTTACGGAAATAAAAAAGTACGCTTGTTTTCTATTTAAATAAATTGGAAGATTTTATTTTCTTTTTAGCTAAAAAATACTGAATAGATGTTTTTAAAACTCCCAAACCATAGGTAACACTTCTTTTAAAATTGATAGAAGAGCTTTCATTGGTGTAAGTAGTTGGACAGGTTATTTCTCCAATTTCAAATCCTTTGTGAAATATTTGACACAACATCTGATTGTCAAAAATAAAATCATCAGAATTGTTTTCTAAACAAAGAGCAATCAATACTCCTTTAGAAAAAGCTCGAAACCCTGTGTGGTATTCAGATAATTTTTGTCCAATTAAAATATTTTGAAACAAAGTCAAAAATCGATTTGAAATATATTTATACAATGGCATCCCTCCTCTTAAAGCTCCTTTTCCTAAAATTCTAGAACCAAGAACTACGGGATATACTTCATTAGCAATTAAAAAAGACATAGAATGAATTAATTTTGGAGTGTATTGGTAGTCCGGATGTAACATAATTACAATATCAGCTCCTAATTCCAAAGCCTTTTTATAACAGCTTTTTTGATTGGCTCCATACCCTTTATTTTTATCGTGTTTGACAATTTGATCAATTCCAAGATTTTTAGCTACAGATAATGTTTTATCTGTACTATTGTCATCAACGAGTAGTACATCATCTACAATGTCAAACGGAATTTCTTGATAGGTTTGCTCCAATGTTTTTGAAGCATTGTAAGCAGGTAAAACAACAATAACTTTTTTAGATTTAATCATTTTTTGGTCTATAAATAAAGGTGTACTCAACAGTTGCAGATTTTTTGAAAATACTTTCTAAAATATCTAAAACCAGAAATAAAGGTAATGTAATTCCTGTAAAAAGAATGTGCAACCCAAGTCTGAATAGGTCTCTTTTTTTATAACTGTTTTTTACGTTTGTTTTTAAAAAATCATATAGGAAATTATGTTTTTTTGAGAGACAATTCAAACATGACTGTATATAACCATAAGGATTTTGCTCCCAAGAAATATATCGTTCATTGTTGATTTCAAAATTTTTAGATTGCATCATTTTTTTAAAATCTTTTGGTTTGAAAAAAATAAGATGTCGAGGAACATCTAAATGAAACCATTTGTCTTTAAAAATAGAGGCTTGCCAACTGTCTATATTAGGTATAGAAATTACCAGTTTCCCATTTGGGTTTATAATTTTTTTTATGTGCTCTAAATCTTCATGAGGTGTCAACAAATGTTCAAAAACATGATACATCGTAATTAGATCAAAAGGGGCTTTAAAATCTGTAGTTTTTAGAAAACCAGTTAATAGCGTAAATCCTTTATTATTGTCTTTTGCTCTTAAGGCTGCATCACCTTCAATTTCTAGGCCAGTCAATTCGAAGCTATATTTCTTTTTTAGAAAATTTAAAAAAGAACCACTGCCACAACCAACATCTAATATTTTAGCATTTTTTTGAATTCCTTTTACGGCTCTCGAAGCTCTCATGCCTCTAAAAATATCTACAAAAAACTCTATTAGCGGATTGAATTTTGTTTTCCCTTTTCCATAGTAACCCGTATTGTAAACTTCATTAAATTGTTTTTCAGTTGGAGTAGGGTAAAGTTCATAAGCTTTGCAGAAAGGACATTTTTGTATCTTCCATGGAAATGAATACGTTTTAATTTTAAAAACGAGTTGTTGTTCTTTTTGATTACAAAAAATACAATTTTTCACATTTTTAAATTTAGAACTGCTTTCATAAATAGGAATATATTTTGCATATAATTCAATTTGATTTTCTTTGATAAAGGTTACAAATCTTAAAGAACTATATTTTTTTGTTTTTTCAAATATAATTCACTTCATTTCTTTAAATTTGAGTTTCGAAAAACTCTGTATTTAAACCTGCAAAATAAAAAAAGTATTGAAGAACTCACATCTCATAACCTACAAATTTGGTGTTTTCTTTGTCTTTCCATTTTTACTTTTATTTGGTTTAAACTTTTTTGGATGTGATGGACTTTATGGTCAAGATCCATATGAATACTTAAGATATACCAAAGGTATTCAGGTGTATTTTACAGAAGGAATTCATCCTGGAGCCTTTTATTGGCCAGTTTTGTATCCTTTTCTTGGAAGTGTTTTCGGGTTTTTATTAGGAAATACAGCTCTTGGGCTACAATTTGTGACTGTACTAAGCTTTTCAACAACAGTCTTTTTTCTTTACAAAATTTTGCATTTATTTTTCGAAGATAAGAAATATAAATTTTGGTATGTATTGTGTTTCGGTATGCTTTCACCTTATTTTTTAAAATCTGGAATGATTGTCATGTCTGATGCTATGGCTTCTATGTTTGTAATTCTGAGTTTTTACTTCTTTTTTAAGTTTTATTTGAAACAATCAAAAGCATTACCAATGTTCTTTTTTATGATCTGCGCTTTTATGACACGCTATGCATCCTTGATTGTTTTGTTTCCAATACTTATATATGCACTTTATATAGTTTACAAAAAAAGATATTATGGTAGTTTATTGCTATCTGTTTTTTGTAGCATGCTGGTAACAATTCCATTTCTTATTTTTCAATGGGGAGCTCTTTTGAACGCAACGTCTAATTATTTTTTGAATTCTTGGAGCCTATTTAATTTTTTTAAATCCTCTTATATTACAGCAGATGGAGTACAAGAATATTCCTGCTTTAATCTACTATATGTTTTTTATGTATTTTTCCATCCTGGATTTATTTTTATAGGTGTCTTTTTAGGATATTACTTTTTTAAAAAGAGACTATATTCTTTTACTTTCTTTCAAAAAACACTTCTTTTTTCAATAGCATTGTATCTGTTTTTTTTGGCAGGCATTCCTTTTCAGAACTCAAGAGTTTTAGGACTTATTTATCCATTGGTTTTATTGTTTTTATATCCTGCATACAAAGAGTTGATGCAATTAAAATTACTTGAAAAGCATTTTGCTAAGTTCGTGATTCCTGTAGTGGTATTGATACAACTTCTTTTTTTTATGCATACTTATAAAAGCATTTTTTATAGATCTCAATTTGAAAATATTGTAGTTTCAAAAATCATTTCTTATCAAGGAACTAAGTTATATGCTTTTGATTTAGATATTGCACTTGCAGGAAGAGGATTGAATTTTGAATATGAAAGCTTGTATGACAAACTTCATAACAATTTTTTGGAAGGTGATTTGGTTTTGTTCAATCCAACACAATTGAAAAAACAATGGAAAGGAAAAAACCCAATGATCAATTGGAAATCAATTAACACGTCTTACAAATTGAATGTTATAGAAACGTTTGGAGGTGGATGGCATTTATATCAACTTCAAAATAAAAAAGACAATGTTGTGGATTAGAATAAAAGCGCGATTATTACTATTATATAGAGTCTTTTTATTAAAAATAGGATTCAAAAAAAGCTTGCTAAAGAATAGATATGGAGAACAGATTTTAGTATTTCATGGTGTTGATACTGTTGGAGATACAGATATAAATAGCAGATTTATTTCTAAAGAATATTTTGAACGTTTTATACATTATATAACTTCAAATTATAATGTCATTTCCCTAGATGATTATTATAGAAAGAAGTTCAAAAAAAACACATTGAATATTGCTTTAACCTTTGATGACGGGTATTTAAATAATTATGAATATGCAATTCCTATTCTTAAGAAATATAAAGTTCCAGCGAGTTTTTACATAACAACAATTCATAAAAAAAGTTCTTTTTTATGGCCAGACTTTTTAGATTTAGTTTCGAAATATTCAACAAAAAAACAAGTTGTTTTTGATGGAAATGTATATACGAGAAATGAAAAAAAAGAATTCACCTACAAAGGGGTTTCTTTAAAAAATACATTAAAAACAATACCTTACGAAAAAATTGAAGAAATGTATGGTGTTTTTGAAGACGATTGGAAAAATATAACATCAAAACCTTTAGAAGAATATTGGAAGTTAATGAGTTTTGAGCAATTAATAGCAATAGCGAAAGACGCGCTATTTACTGTTGGGTCTCATGCAAAAACACATGCAAATTTAGTAGCCATTCCATTAGAAGCCGCAAAAAATGAAATTTCTGAAAGCAAACAAATACTAGAAAAAACACTTGGTTTTCCGATTAAAGAATTTGCATTTCCATTTGGGTATTATACAGAGGAACTAGCGAATTATTGTCTTGAAATAGGATATGAAAAAGTTTTATTGGTTGATTATAATAAAAACGAAATAGAAAAAAATGAAGCATTTAAAAAACGTTTTGTAATGAATCCTTACATTTCATTTGAGCTTCAATTAGTTAGTTTGTTAAAAGGTTCTTATTTTTAAAATTATGTCATACACATTAGTACCACTTACTTCAGAAAATATAAAAGATTTAGCATATCTCTATAAAGAAGTTTTTGGAAATACAGTAACGTTAGAAGATGTTTTAACAAAATTTGACACCTCTTATTTAGGTACAGGTTATTTTGGACATCTGGCATATGATAGGGAAAATCCTATTGCTTTTCATGGTGCTGTTCCTGTATTAATGAAATACAAAGAGAAATATGAATTGGCTGCACAATATGGAGACGCAATGACACTTCCAGATTATACTGGAAATGGTTTGTTTACGAAGCTAGGAAAATTGACAGATACTTTGTTAAAAGAAGCAAATATTAAATTTGTTTGGGGATTTCCAAATCAAAATTCTGAATACGGATATATGAACAAATTAGATTGGCAATACAAAGAACGATTACAACGGTTTAATATAAGAACATCATTTATTCCAATAGAAAAAATTGCACGAAAACTTGATTCAACAAATCGTTTCTACGATAAGAAAATTTCAAAAGTTTTTGAGAAATACAAAACTGATAAAAAAATTATTGGAAGTGTTTTTTTGAATAAAGATGTAGTTTCTACCTCTAGAAACGATGAGTTTTACACCTATAAATCTTTTACAAATAATTTTACAATTTCTATTAAAGGTGTGCTTTTTTGGATAAAAATTAAAAACGGTTTGCTTATAGGTGATGTTGAAGTTTTTTCGGAAGAATTGTTTCATAAAGCTTTTCAAAAATTGAAACAAATAGCGGCTTCTAATGGAATTGGAGAAATAAATATTCAAGCTTCTCCAGATACTCAAATAGCAAAACTAATGCAAGAATATGCGAAAAAATCTGTTGATTCTTGGGCAGTTGGTTTTAAAAATTTCACTTCTGAATTCCCATTAGAACAACTCAAGTTAACTTTAGGAGATTTAGATACTTTTTAAATTGAAAAATAAAAATTCAAATATCGTTTTTTTAACACCTGGTTTTGCAGAATCTGAACAAGATTCTATTTCAATACCTGCATTGCAAATTTATATAAAAAGTTTGCGCAAAGCATTGCCCGATTGTAAAATGACATTATTAACATTTCAATTTCCTTATACAACAGAAAAATACGATTGGAACGGAATAGAAGTGATTCCATTGAATGGGAAATTAATGCGTCTGAAGAAAATTTTTATTTGGGAAAAGGCATTTCAAATATTGAGGCGTTTACATAAAAAACAATCGATTACATGTATTCATAGTTTTTGGATAGGAGAATGTTCTAAAGTTGGAGTTCGCTTTTCAAAAAAGCACAATATTCAGCATGTTACAACGGTTATGGGGCAAGATGCACGCCTAGGAAATCGGTATGTAAAATTCTTAGTGAATTCTAAAACAAGATTAGTGACGTTGTCTGAAAATCACAAAAGAATCTTACTTGAAAATTATGGACTGAAATCGACATTGATTCCTTGGTTTTTAGAGAGTCGTGTTTTTCCGGAATTAGAAAAACCGTCTATTGATATTCTAGGAGTTGGTTCCTTAATTCCTATAAAAAATTATCCTCTTTTTATAAGAATTGTTGGGGAGTTGGTGAAAAAGCGGCCAGCACTTAAAGTTGAAATTATAGGAGGAGGTAAAGATCAAAAAAAACTTAAAAATTTAATAAGAGAAGCAAATCTTTTAGAAGCAATTCAATTGAAAGGCATACTTTCTAGGGAAGAAGTTTTTCGAAAAATGGCACGAGCAAAAATACTATTACATACAAGTAGTTATGAATCTTTTGGATATGTATTTTTGGAAGCCTTAAATTCTGGAATGTCCATTGTTTCTAAGAATGTAGGTTTTGCAACTGCTATTCCAAAGTGGTTTGTTACAATTACAGAAAAAGAAATGGTTGAAGCTTGTCAGCAAATTTTAAACAAAGAGCTTCAAAAAAAAGAGCGTATTTTAATTTCTTCTGAAAAAGAATCTTTAGAAGCGTATTTAAAATTGTATCATGAATAAATTCATGCTAATTTTAATAAATACGTTGCGTGGGTTTTCAGTACCAATGTTTAATTTTTTGATTGCAGTTTTTGGAATCAAATTTTTCGGAAAAGAAGATTGGGGAACATTAATAAACATTTTGTTGTGGGTTTTCTTCGTTGTTTTTAGTTTGGGCTGGGGAAATAAAGAATACTTGATTCGGAAATACAGCAAAAATCCTACAAAAATAGAACATGCCTTTTATTCTAATTTTTTAAGTCGAAGTGCATTGCTTCCTTTGGCGTTGGTGTTTTTTTTCTTTTTCCCATTTTCCATTGCAATAAAGTGCGTTGCACTTGTAGTATTGATGCATAGTTATAATGCACTGGATAGTTTGGTTATTTTTTATCAAAAATTCAGTGCTCAATTTATTGCAGAGATAGTTGCTTTTGGAATTGTTTTTATAAGTGTTCTTTATATAGAATCGTATAGCTTAGATATTTTCTTAGAACTATATTGTTGGGCTTTTTTAGCAAAATTATTGTTATTGTCTGTTTCTTTTAAATTATGGGATAAGAAATTTTCTTATGAATTTTCAATACAAGAATTTAAAGCAGGCTTTTGGTTTTTTGCATTGGGTTTTAGTGGTTGGGCAACTTCTAAAATAGATCTTTATATTGTCAATTTGTACTTGCCAAAAGCTAGGCTATCAGAGTATCAATTGTTAATTGCAGCATTTTTAATGTTGCAAGCAGTTGCTAGTTTTATAACAATTCCATTTCGAAAACACATGTATCGTTCATCAGTTAGTTTGCTAAATAAAATTCAAATAAAATTAAATTTTATTGCGATTCCTTTAACTTCGTTAGGCGGTTTTATGATTTGGCTTTTTATGGAGCAATTTGTACAATTAAACCTTCATTACAGTTATTATAGTATGGGGGTTTTGATCTCGATACCTTCTTTTTATTATACGTTAGATGTTCTTGAACTTATGAAAAACAATCAAGAACGTAAAATAATTTATATGAATTGTATTGGTTTTGTATGTAACTTTATTGCAGTATTGGTTTTTATTAAAAAACATGAGGTGTTTGGGGTTTTAGTGAGTGTATGTATCATGCAGTGGATTGTTTTAATTCTGTACAAGTTGAACAAAATGAGATCTAAAAAATAATTTAAGAATATTTTAAATCTTGTGAAACAGTTAAAATTCAAACTTATTTTACTTTCAATTGGACTTTTTATAGGTTTATTTTTAGGAGAAGTTATTTCGAGGATTTATTTTTTTAAAAGTGCTGCTTTTTCATATTCTAAAACCAACTCTTTTGGAATTTTTGACAATTCAGGTCTCGTTCAATATTCTGAAATAAATGGATTAAAGTATGAATTATTGCCCAATTTAGATACAAAGTACAAATTGGTAGATTTTCATACCAATAGTGAAGGGTTTAGAGGTGAAAATTATAAGCTTAAAAAAAATAAAAGAAGAGTCGCTGTTATAGGAGATTCTTATACAATGGGAACTGGCGTTTCGGAAGAAGAGCTTTATGCTAAAAAAACGGAAACACTTCTTTCGATAGATGAAAATAAAAATGCATATGAGTTTTTAAATTTTGGTGTATCTGGATATGGTTTGGACGAATACACAATGATTTTAGAAAAAAAAGTATTGAAATACAATCCTGATCTAGTAATATTTGGTTTTTGTGCACCTAACGATCAGAAGGAAAAAGGAAGAGATTTTAATTTGGATGCATTTATTATCAAGCCTAAGAAAAATGTTTTCTGGGATTCGTACTTGAAAAAATTACTTAAAATAAAATTGAATCCGTATAAAAATGAAACCGTAGTCTATAAAAACTATCAACTAGAATTTGTAGATCAAAAATTCAACGTAATAAATAATATACTTACAAAAAAAGATGTAAAAGGACTTGTTTTTTATATCGATCTTGCTTACAATTCTAAAAGAGTACATCAAATTAAAGAGTTAGCTGAAAAGAATAGCCTTTTATTTTTAGATGTATCTATTTTTTTTAAGGATAAAAATTTGACAGGATATATTTTAAATGAATTAGATCCACATCCAAACAATAAATCCAATTTAATTTTTGCTAAAAAACTAAAAGAATGCATTCAACAAAATGAGCATTATTTTTTTAAAAAATAAATTGTTATAGAATCTTGAAATAAGACTCAAAAGAAAAATCAGGATGATATTTTTGGATTTTTTTTACTAAAGAATTGATGCCGAAGCGGACAAACTTAATGCTTCTTTGAATTTCAATTTTTTCAAACGTTTCTGTATCTATTGCTATAGTTATTTTTTCAGAAATGCAATCGTCATAAAAAATAATATTACCAGATTTTACAATCAATAGAATATCTTTAGACTCTAAAGAATAAAAAGAATCGTAAAAATTAGAATTGCTTTTTTTTGCAATGACAATATCAGCCATCGCTCCCGCTTTTAAAGAACCTTTGTTTTTCCAATTGAAAATTTTAGCAGGTGTTTTTGTAATGCTATCAAATAATTCTTGGTCTGATAAATAGTTAAAATTTCGTGCTTGTTTTAAGTGTTTCCATAAATTCCAATCAGAGCTTACGGTAGAATCTGTTCCAAATAATATAGGTGTACTTTTTTTAAGCCTTTTTATGTCAGCAGTTTTTTCATAAAGGTGCATGTTAGAATTTGGGCACCAAATCAATCCACCAATTTTTTTCGTTTCATTTTCTTCTAAGCTAATTCCATGTACAGCGAGTATGTTTTTAGAATTTAAACACCATTTTGAAAATTTTTTGAATTCATTTTTTGCTGTACTACTGGTTCCTTCAGCAATATGGATAATTTTCTTTTTGGAAAAAGGAAGCAATGCTTTTAATTTCCATTTTTTATCGAAAGTTAAAGAATGAATTGTCAATGTATCTGTATAGATATCCGCAATCTTTGAGGTGTAATTTTTTAAATAAGCATCGTGTTGAAGAATTGTTGTGAAACCGTGCAATACATTTTTTAAAATACCCCATTCATATTTTAATTGAAAAGGAACCGAATTGATTTCTTCGATAGTTTTTTCAAAATTGTCATATGTCCATTCAACATAGTCAACGTACGTTTTATTTTTGTGTATAGGATGTGTGTTCAAAGTCAAATGCTCATGAGAGTTGGTTAAGCCAGGAAAAGCAATAACTTCAAAAGGGAATTCAATAACTACATCAGAATCGTTTTTTTCTATAGAATTGGAATTTACTATTTTATCTCTACCAATATAGAGGTTTTGTTTAGATGATACATTTTGGTTATTTAAAATAGTAATATTTTTTAAAATCATATAAATCAGTTTATTATAAAGTAAAAAAACAAAATATTCGCTAATAAAAATACAATATATAATTAATGATAAAGAATTCATTTCTAATTAAAATGATCATTAGTACAGTATATAAAAGTTATTCCGCTTGCATTCTTTATAGAAAATTTATGTAAATTTAAAGCTCTAAAAAACGCTAAAAATTCCGTGATAATTTTTAGAATAAAAACGATTAACAGCAAATAAATAATGATAGATTTTAAGAAAATAAGAAGAGGGTTTTCTCATATAAGGGCTAAGAAACTTCCTGATGATATGTTTATTAATTTGCTAAGAAGTCTTGTTACTGGAGAAGGGATGTTACATGTTGGCAATCCTTATCTAATTGATTATGCCTTGAAAAATATGCCAAATAATGGTTGTGTTGTTGAGATTGGTTCTTATGGTGGACTGTCTACAAGTCTTATTTTGCATTTGTTGAAAAAAAACAATCGTACTGAAAAATTATTCAATTGCGATCCATGGATATATGGTGGAGTTAAGGATACATATACTGAATCCTGTATGATTGATGGAAGTGATACCATTACATGTTCTAGTTTTGCTGAGTACATGAAAAATAATTTTATGAGAAGTATGAAGTTTTTGAATGCTGAAAATTTACCCCATTCATTTCATTTAACTTCTGATGCTTTTTTTGAAAAGTATGAGCAAAAAATAAAAATAAAGGATCTTTTTGAAAGGGATATTCAATTAGGTGATCCGATATCATTTGCATATATAGATGGTGACCATAGTTATGAGTATGCTAAAAGAGACTTTGAGAATGTAAACAAACATTTGGTAAAATCAGGATTTGTTTTATTTGATGATTCTATAGATGGTTCGCACTTTGGAAGTGCCTTGTTTATGAAAGAAATGAAGAAGAATAAAAACTATAAATTTGTTTCTAAAAATCCAAACTATCTTTTTCAAAAAATAGTATAAAAAGTAGTGAAATTTATCTACAGAGGAAATGTATTCGTTTTTTTAATTGCTAAATAAGTAAAAGAATTACTAAAAACAAGAACTCTAATTTAATTTGAAAAAATAAAACGACCAAGTTTATGAGTAATAAAGTCATTCTTTTTAATCCAAAAAGTGGTAATAACAAACACAGAATTCCAAATTCTATTTTGCAAGTAGGCGCATCTATTCATGGCATATATGATTATATTTTAGTAGATGGGAATTTAGAAGAGAAACCATTCCAAAAGATATTTGAATATCTAGAGACTGGTGAATACAAATATTTTTGTTCAACGGTTATGCCAGGTCCTCAATTAAAGCAGGCAATCTCTTTTACAAAAAGAGTAAAAGAACAATTTTCTGATATTACAATAATTTGGGGAGGTTATTTTCCTTCCAATCAATATGGAGTTTGTATGGATTCTCATTTGGTAGATTATATTGTAAATGGACCTGGAGATGTAACTTTTCCTTCTTTACTAAAAGTTTTAGAAGAAGATAAACAAGACGAAGTAGTCTTTGAGGAAAAGCTAAGTAAAATCGACAATTTAATTTTTAGAAATAGTAAAGGAAACATTATCAGAACGAAGAAAGAACCACTCTTGGATCAAGATGCCTTACCTAATTTACCATATACCCATTTGAACGTTTTCTATCCTCTTGAAAATTACTTGTCAAAAACTTTTATGGGAAAGACCACCTTGTCTTATCATTCAAGTATGGGATGTCCATTTACCTGTTCATTCTGTGGGATTGTGCCTGTTTTTAACGGTAGATGGAAAGGGAAATCAGCCCAAGGAATGTATGAAGATGTTAAATATTTTAAAGAAAAATATGATATTGATGCAATTGAGTTTCATGATAATAATTTCTTTACTTCAAAAAAACGCGTTTTAGAATTTTCTAAATTGATTTTACATGACAATATAAAATATTGGGGAGAAGGAAGAATTGATACTCTCAATAAATATTCTGATGAAGAACTAAGCTTAATGAAGCAAGCAGGTTGTAAAATGATTTTTTTGGGTGCCGAAACAGGAAATGATGAAGTATTGAAGCAAATGAACAAAGGCGGCACACAGTCTGGTAAAATGATAAAAGATTTTGCTTTGCGGATGAAAAATATAGGAATCATTCCTGAAATGTCATTTGTTTTAGGGATGCCGGCAGACACAGAAAAACAGGTATATGATCAAATACTTTGGGATATCAATTTCATCAAAGAAATTAAAAAAATCAATCCAGAGGCAGAGATTATTATTTATTTGTACAGTCCAACACCTACAAAAGGATCTGAATTATATCAACAAATTCTAGATGCAGGATTCTCTTTTCCAGAAACTCTGGAAGAGTGGGTTTCACCAAGTTGGGAAAAATTTGATTTACGAAAAAACCCCTTAACACCTTGGTTAAAACCTTATATGATTGACACCATTAAAAACTTTGAAACGGTATTGAACGGTAATTTCCCTACAGTTTCAGATTTTAGAATTCATGGTTATAAGAAAAAAGTACTAAGCTTAGTTTCTAATTGGAGATATAAAACAGGTTTTTATAAATACCCATACGAAATAAAAGCATTCCATAAAATTTGGAAATATAGACAACCAGAAATTGAAGGGTTTTATTCAGAATAAGTTTAGATATGAGAGCTTATACAAAAAAGATTATAAATCCATTTTTACAATTTTGGTTTAAAAAATATTATAAAAAGCCAAGAAAGTTTAGGTATGAAAACTTAGAAATATTAGTACATCCAGAAGTATTTCCTCCACATTTTACTATTAGTACCAAAATAATATTGAATTTCATTAAAAAACTCAATTTACAAGACAAAACATTCTTAGAATTAGGATGTGGCTCAGGAATTATTTCTTTATATGCAAGCTCAAAAGGAGCATTGGTAACCGCAACAGATATCAATCAAATCGCACTAAACTCATTAAATAAAGCAAAAAACAAAAACCAATTAAAGTTAGAGGTTTTACATTCAGATTTATTTGAGAATTTAACAAGTCATACATTTGATTATATAGTAGTAAACCCTCCTTACTACCCCAAGCACCCCGAAAGCACAAAAGACCAGGCTTGGTTTTGCGGTGAAAATTTTGAATACTTCCAGGAGTTTTTCAAGCAATTGGTTAAAAGAACAGATTTAAAAAATGTTATTATGATACTTTCACAAGATTGTAATTTGGAAGAAATAAAAAAAATAGGTGTAAATAATAGCTTTAAAATGAATATAATTTTAGAGAAAACTGTAGCATTGGAAAAAAATTATATTTTCGAAATAGTAAAAATCTAATAAGTTAAAAGAAAAATAAATTTTAAATGCTCTTAGATATATAAGAGAAAAAGAATTTTGAATATTGGAAGGCTATTTTTTTGTATCAGTTTTAATTTGCGACGGAAGTCTTAGTATATTATTTTTGATTTTTTAATTAACACCCTCGAACAATTTACAGAATATGTAAATCTTTATATTTTTAATTTAAAGGACTATATGAAAAAACAATTGAGACTTATCTACATAAGGAATGTATTTGTTCTTTTGATTTTTTTAGAAATTATTTTTGGTGCTATTTTTAATTATAGGGATGGGCAACCTAAAGACGACGTAAAAACAATGAAATCTTCCGGGTTGTATAAAGATGTAGATATTGCTACTGTTGAGGCAGCGTATAGAGAAATGAGAGGACAACAAATGCGCTGGAAAGCGTATACAGGATACCAAATAGAAGCATCAAAAGGAGATTATTTTAATATAGATGAGAGAGGTAGAAGGAAGACTTATAATATTAGTTCTGAAAAGACGGACAAGCCTTTCAAAATATTCTGTTTTGGAGGTTCTACAATATTTGGATTTGGAGCTAGAGATGAGTACACCATACCTTCAGAGCTTTCTAAGTTAATTTCTAAAAAGTTCCCAGATAAGGTTATTGAAGTTTCTAATTTTGGTTGTCATGGTTATGTAAGGGCTATTGAAAATATTCAATTGCAATGTGAATTGATTCACGGAAATATTCCAGACATTGTTATTTTTTATGATGGTGTTAATGATGTCAATTCTGCATACCAAAATAATAGAGGAGGTTTGCCTTCTAATTCTGCTATTCGTATAAAAGAATTTAAAACAAATCATAGTTTTAGCAAAAGATTTCATTTGATGTTAATTTCGAGCAATATTTATAGAATGGTTATGAAAGTTTCATCAAAAATGACTCCAAATAAATATCATCAAAGTGTAGCGGGAGAATCAACTAAATTAGCGAATGAGATTTCTCTATATTATAAAGAATATGTAAATATTTCTGAAGGTCTAGGGAATCAATACGATTTCAAAGTTTTTAATTTTTTACAACCCGTTATTTACTCTAAAAAACAATTGACAATCGTAGAAAAAGAATTTGCTAAAAAAACAGTGTTTTATGAAGACTTATATCATTTAACATATGCTAAAATTAGAACAAAATTTCTAGACACAAAAGATACTTTACTCGTAGACATAAGTACAGTTTTTGACACAACTGATACAACGGTCTATACAGATTTTTGTCATACAGGTGAAAAAGCGAACAAGATAGTTGCAGAAGAAATGTTTACATATATTCAACCAGCTATTAAGAAATAACGCTATTTAAAACAGAGTGTATACAAAAGGAGACAAAACTGAGTTTTCAGCAAATAGCATCAATGCAGCTAATAATATCAAAACAGTAATAATTGGAAGTAGCCAATATTTTTTTTGATGCAGTAAGAATTTAAAAAACTCTATAAAAATTCTCGATTTATTCATTTATGATAGCTTTTGATAATTAATTTTGTCGCTTTTGTCAATCCAAGTAGGTATTTGCTTTTCTTTATTTTTTAGACGAAGAAAATAAGTAATTGGACTAATCAGGCAATAATACAAAAAAACTAGAATTATAAAGGAAGATATCTCTCCAAAAACAAATCCTATCGAAAGCCAAATACATAAAAAAGGATAAAATAGTTTCGGAAAAACCAAAGTTGTTAGACTTAAAAATGTCAAAACACCAATTAATATATTTTGTTTGACATCCATTACAAAACCATTTTTATAAAATGAAATAACTAAAATTACAGCAACAATAACAGCAAATAACAATCCGAATTGCTTTTGTTTTTTTCTTTGGTTACTGTTTTTTTCAACGATAGCATAGTTATTTTTAATCCAGTTCATATTCTTGAATATTCGTAAGTTCAGCAGGTATATTTTCAAAATTCTCGGTTTTTAGAACAATATAATTTCCTAAAACCAATACATCCATATCTGTTTGGAAAAAACATTTCAAAGCATCTAAAGGTGAAGCTACAATAGGTTCGCCTCGTACATTAAAAGAAGTATTTATTAAAACTGGACAACTTGTTTTTTCTTCAAAACTAGAAATAAGTTGGTGTAGTAAAGGATTGTCTTCTTGGTGTAATGTTTGTACTCTGGCAGTTTTGTCTTCGTGAATGCAAGAAGGAATTCTTTCTTCTTTATCACTTTCAAATGTGAATAGCATGTATTTAGAATCTTCACAATTTGAAAACCAATCTTTCGCCTTTTCTTTTAAAACAATTGGTGCAAAAGGACGAAAACCTTCACGTTTTTTAATTTGCATATTTACATGCTGTTTCATATCTTCAAACAGCGGACTTGCCAAAATACTCCTATTCCCTAAGGCTCTTGGTCCAAATTCCATTTTTCCTTGAAACCATCCAACAATTTTTTTATTTTCTAAATAACTAGAAATTTCATGACAAAGAATATCATCGCTTTTTTTACGGAATGTAATAGCATATTTACCTAAAAGTGACTGTATTTCTTCAGAGCTATAAGAAGGTCCTAGATACACCTGTTCTTGTAAAGAATCTTTAGCTATAATTCTTTCGTTTTTTAAATAATGGTACCAACCAATATATGCAGCACCTGTAGCTGTTCCGCTGTCGCCTGAGGCAGGTTGTACCCAAATATTTTTAAAAACTTCTTTTTGTTTGATTAGTTCTCCGTTCGCTTTACAATTGAGTGCAACTCCTCCAGACATACACAAATTATCTAAGCACGTTATCTCTTTTGCGTACTTTGCCAATGTTATCAAAAAATCTTCAGTTACAGCTTGAATAGAACTTGCTACATCTTTGTAAAAAGGATTCATTTCTTCGTCTGGTTTCCTTGCAGGCTTCCCTAATACATTACAAAATGTAGTATTAATGGTAGATTCTCCTTTTTCAAAGGAAAAATGATTTAAGTTTAAAGTAATCTCTCCTTTTTCAGTAATAGAAACAAAATTATCAAGAATTAATTGTTTGTAAATAGGGTTTCCATACGGAGCCAATCCCATTAGTTTGTATTCACCAGAATTCACTTTGAAACCACAATATTGTGTAAATCCACTATACAATAAACCGAAAGAATGCGGATAGTATTGTTCTTTCAAAATTGTAACTTTATTGTCTTTTCCTATTCCAATAGTTGTGCACGCTTTTTCTCCAACTCCGTCAATGGTAACAATTGCGCTATCAGTATAAGGAGAGCTAAAAAAGCTTCCAGCTGCATGCGATTCATGATGTTCCGAAAAAATAATTTCTCCTTCGTAGCCAAGTTGTTTCTTAATAACTACAGGAATCCATAATTTAGTTTTAGTCCATGATCTTAGGACTTTTCTAAAAAAATTAAAGGCAAATGGAGTTGTTTTTTGAATAGAATCTACAATACGATCAAATTTCAAGAATGGTTTTTCATAAAAAACAATCAATGAAACTGATGAAATATTAATTCCTGCCTCATTCAAACAAAACTGAATGGCCTTTTTAGGGAAAGATGAATCATGTTTCTTTCTAGTAAACCGCTCTTCTTGCGCTGCAACAATAATTTTACCATTCATCAATAAACAAGCAGAAGCGTCGTGGTAAAATGCCGAAAGTCCTAAAACAAAACTCACTATTTCTAATTTAATTTTAATTTTTCTTTTAGGTATACACCAATAATTTCTTGCCCTTTATCATTAAGATGAGGGTCATTTAAATAATATAATCTATTTTGAAATGAATCGATACTTCTCAATCTTTCTAATGGATTAACGAGTGATACATTTTTATATTTCCCTAAATCTAATAAAGCTTTTTTAAAAAAACTATAATTAATCTTATTAAATTTAGTTTTATCTTTAAAAGTTGCTCCAATTTTCACTATGTTATCCATGTAATACGAACTTAACTGTGTACAATGAGGGATAAAGAGAATAGTAACACTTATATTTTTGGGTATACTTTTTATAAACTCTTCTACCTCTTTAATCCACATAGAATATCTTTTTTCAAAATCGTCGGTAATCGTAACAGATTTATATAGATAACTTCTATCTGACCTTAAATACATTTTACTTCTATTATTATAATTGTCACTTACAAAAAATTCGTTCAAAATTTTAGGATCAACATTTTCTTCTCCTTGTTTAAAATTCCCTAGTCTTGAATTAATATAAGAGCTACTTAATATCACATCAGATATGTCCCAGTATACATTTCTTATTAAAGATAATTCATTATAATTAGTTAAATGAGATACATCAGTGAGATCATTACCCACATATACTTGATATATAATATTTTTTGGTGCAAACTCTTTAAACCTGCGGCTAAAAAAAAGGTTTACTTGTTTAATTCCGGTTCCTGGTATACTAGAGTTAATAAATATTTTATCACTTGATTTCCTTAAAAAATCTACATAATTATTTCTAGTCGCAGAAAAAGAATCTCCAAAAATTAAATAATCAACTCCTTTAGATAAATCTAATTCTCTAATACCTGTATTTAGTGTATCTAATTCTAATTTATAAAAATCAATTACGGAAAACCTATAAATTACTTCAAAGATTAAGACCGTTATTATTACTATTAATGACGTCTGAATTGGTATTCTTAGAATTCTTTTCATTTAAATAAAAATAAAAAGGCTGCTAATAGCTGCCTTTTTTTATTGAAAATAATAAGCTTGAATTATTTACTTAAGTACATTTTACGTCTCGAATATAAGTCATAAAAAGCATCATCTTTTAAACTATCTATAAATAAAATGCTCTCTCCTGTACTTTTCATTTCTGGACCTAATTTCTTATTTACGTTATGAAACTTATCAAAAGAGAATACAGGTTGCTTAATTGCATATCCATCTAACTTAGGGTTGAAATCAAAGTCAGTTACTTTCTTTTCTCCTAACATAATCTTAGTAGCATAATTAACGTAAGGTTCTCCATAAGCTTTTGCTATAAATGGTACTGTTCTAGACGCTCTTGGGTTTGCTTCAATAATATAAACTGTATCGTCTTTTACAGCAAACTGAATATTTATTAAACCAACTGTATTAAGCTCTAAAGCAATCTTTTTAGTGTGATCTATAATTTGTTGCATTACTAAATCACCTAAATTAAATGGAGGTAATAATGAGTTACTATCTCCAGAATGTACGCCACATGGCTCAATATGTTCCATTATACCAATAATATAAATATTCTCTCCATCGCATATAGCATCAGCTTCGGCTTCTATAGCTCCATCTAAATAATGATCTAATAGTAATTGGTTCCCGGGCATTCTGCTTAATAAATCAACAACATGCTTTTCAAGTTCCTCCTTATTAATTACAATTTTCATCCCTTGTCCTCCTAGAACATAAGATGGACGTACTAATATTGGAAAATCTAACTTATCCGCAATTACAGCGGCTTCATCAGCTGTAGTAGCAATATCAAACTCAGGATAAGGAATATTATTTTCTTTTAACATATTAGAAAACAGCCCTCTATCTTCAGCTAAATCTAAAGCTTCAAAGCTAGTTCCTAATATTTTAACACCATACTTAGTTAATTTTTCTGCAAGTTTTAAAGCCGTTTGACCTCCTAACTGAACAATAACACCTTCTGGTTTTTCATGTTTGATAATATCGTAAATATGTTCCCAGAAAACGGGTTCGAAATATAATTTATCTGCGGTATCAAAATCTGTAGAAACAGTTTCTGGATTACAGTTAATCATAATTGTTTCGTAACCACACTCAGCGGCAGCTAAAACTCCATGCACACAACAGTAATCAAACTCAATTCCTTGACCAATTCTATTTGGACCAGACCCCAATACTATAACCTTTTTCTTATCTGTAACAATGCTGTCATTATCTGCATAACGTTTACCATCTGCTGTTTCCATATCGCTTTCAAACGTAGAATAGTAATAAGGTGTTTTTGCTTCAAACTCAGCTGCACAAGTATCAACCAATTTATATACACGATTAACACCTAATTCTTCACGCTTATTATAGACTTGACTTTCTAAACATTTTAGCATGTGCGCTATTTGTCTATCACCATACCCTTTTTGCTTAGCTTCAAGTAGTAAACCTTTTTCTACAGTATCAATAGTAAAGGTTGAAATCTCATTCTTAAGCATATGTAATTCTTCATATTGCTTTAAAAACCACATATCAATTTTAGTGATTTCATGAATACGACTTAATGGTATTCCCATTTCTATGGCATCATAGATAATAAACACACGATCCCAAGATGCGTTTGTTAATTTCTCTATAATTTGATCGTAATTTTTATTTTCTTTACCATCTGCCCCTAAGCCATTACGTTTAATTTCTAGAGATTGCGTTGCTTTATGAAGTGCTTCTTGAAACGAACGCCCAATACCCATAACCTCGCCTACAGATTTCATTTGAAGACCTAAACGTCTATCAGACCCTTCAAATTTATCAAAATTCCAACGTGGAATTTTTACAATTACATAATCTAATGTTGGCTCAAATAAAGCTGATGTAGATTTTGTAATTTGATTATTTAATTCATCTAAATGGTAACCTAAAGCTAACTTAGCTGCAATTTTTGCAATAGGATACCCTGTTGCTTTACTGGCTAATGCCGAAGAACGAGATACACGTGGATTAATTTCAATTGCAATAATATCTTCATTTTCATCTGGACTTATGGCAAACTGCACATTACATCCTCCTGCAAAATCACCAATATTACGCATCATATGGATAGCCATATCACGCATTTTTTGATACGTCTTATCGCTTAAAGTCATTGCTGGAGCAACAGTAATAGAATCTCCAGTATGAATTCCAATAGGATCCATATTCTCTATAGAACAAATAATAACAACATTATCATTTGAATCTCTTAGTAATTCTAATTCGTATTCTTTCCAACCAATTAATGCTTTATCAATCATCACTTCATGAATTGGAGAAATCTCTAATCCACGTGTTAATAATTCATCAAAATCTTCTTCTTTATAAACAAATGAAGCTCCTGCTCCACCCAAAGTAAACGACGCTCTAATTATTAAAGGAAAGCCAAATTCTTGAGCGATCTCTTTACCTTTTAGAAAAGATGTAGCTGTAGCTTGTGGTGCCATTGGAATATCAATATCAAGCATCAACTCTCTAAACTTCTCTCTATCTTCAGTAATATTGATGGCATCAATATTAACACCTATAATATCTACTCCAAAATCTTTCCAAATACCTTTTTCATCAGCTTGAATACATAAATTCAATGCTGTCTGTCCTCCCATTGTAGGTAAAACTGCATCAATTTGCGGATGATCATTTAATATTTTAAGAATAGATTTTGTTGTCAAAGGAAGCAAATATACATGATCAGCCATAGAAGGATCTGTCATAATAGTTGCAGGATTAGAATTAATAAGAATAGTTTCTATCCCTTCTTCTCTTAGAGATCTTAATGCTTGTGTTCCCGAATAATCAAACTCACATGCTTGTCCAATAACAATTGGTCCCGACCCAATAATTAATATAGATTTAAGTTTAGAATTTTTTGGCATTTTTTACTGTATTTTGTTTTATTATAACTATTTGCAAAAATAGACATTAGCAGATATAAAAAAAGGCGTTACTATTAAGCAACACCTTTTTATTTATCAACAATTGTTAATCATTATTTCTTATGTCTTGCTTCAGAAGACACAGATATTTTCTTTCTACCTTTAGCTCTTCTACGAGCAAGTACTTTTCTACCATTGGCAGAAGCCATTCTTTCTCTGAAACCGTGTTTGTTTCTTCTTTTTCTCTTTGACGGTTGAAACGTTCTTTTTGGCATTGTCTTATTTTTTTAAATCTGAATTGTATCTTTCTATTTGGTGCTTACCCAAAACTGGGGGCAAATATACAAAGAGTTTTCAGTTTGACAAATGTTATATTAAAAATATTTAATAAATATTATCTCTTAACTTAAGAGTATTACAACAGACCTCATAATTAGGGACTTTACGTTGTTTTTTTGTTAAAAATCTATTAGGCCATTTTAATAAAAAATTAGTTTCTTTGCAGTCTAATTAATTAAAGGTGTTTAATTAACATCTATTCAACTTATAAATAATCAAAAATGTTCAATAAAAATATAAAATTAATCATTGCAGCAGGTATCATAGCTTTTGCTGTTTATCAATTTACAGAAGGTTATATTGGTAATGGCATTATGCTTATTCTACTATCTTTAATATTTGTGTTTTTATATTTTAAAAATGAATTCATCTTACTTGCATTTTTAAAGTTACGTAAACAAGATTTTGATGGTGCTAAAAGTTTCTTAAATAAAATTAAAAAACCTGAAGGCGCTTTAGTAAAGAAACAACAAGGTTATTATAACTATCTGCATGGTATTATGAATTCTCAAAGTAACGTAAATGAATCTGAAAAATATTTTAAAAAAGCTATTGCTTTAGGTTTATCTATGGATCATGATTTAGCTATGGCTAAATTAAATCTTGCTGGTATTGCTTTTTCTAAAAGAAGAAAACAGGAAGCTCAAAAACTACTTACTGAAGCTACTAAGCTAGATAAACAAGGCATGTTAACTGATCAAATCAAAATGATGAAAGACAATATGAAACGTGCTCAAGGACCAAATCAACATTATGGTGCAGGGGGATCTTTAAGATCCCAAAAACGTAGAGGATAAAATTTTAAAATCAATAAAAAAAAGAAAAGCTTTTAATTGTAATAGCCTTCTTTAGGTATTTCAATATGATATAACTTTCTTGATTTATTATTAAGATGCGGCTCTCTTAGCCATGGGTTATGAATTTTCAACACTTTATAATTTATTTCAAATTGTTGCGCGAATTTAGAGAGATCTGTTACTGCTGTATCTACTTCTACTTTGTAAGTTGGAACATTACTATATAAATCTTTATCTCTAAAATTAAAACCATACTTACTCGCATTAGATAAAATTTCTTTTAAAGCCACTATTCTAAATAAATAGCGACCTGTCTCTTCTCCTAAAAGCAAATCATAATAACCATTAACCTTTTGCTCTCTTAATCGTCTAGACACGCCAGCAGTACCAGCATTATATGCTGCCGCAGCTAAAGTCCAAGATCCTAAACTCTTTTTAGATTTTAATAAGTATTTACAAGCCACTTCAGTAGCTTTTTCAAGATTATAGCGTTCGTCAACATTTTTATTAACTTCTAAACCATTTTCTTTACCTGTAACTGGCATAATTTGCCATACACCACGAGCACCTGCTGGGGATACAGCATTTGTTAATCCACTTTCTATAACTGCTAAGTATTTAAAATCTTCGGGAATACCATATTTAGCCAAAATAGGTTCTATAATAGGGAAATACTTTTTAGCCCGTTTAAACATTAATAACCCGTTTGATTGCCAATAGGTATTAACTAATAGTTCTCTATCCATGCGCTCTAAAATATCAGGATTTTTTAGTGGCATAGCTTCACCTGCAAAATTTAAATTTCCTGGAACTTGAAGGGCATAAACATTATAATCATTAATGAGTTTCTTTTCAAAATTTTCATCGGTTGGAGCATCTTGGAAGGCATTAGTAAATAAGTAACATAAACTTAGTAATCCCACAAATGCCAAGGCTTTCTGTACTGTCTTCATCTATAATAAGTTTTCTTTAAAATTAAAAAAAATAGCTTAGCTTCCTAAGATTATTCGTGATAAATTTTCATTAAACCACTTATATTTATTAATAACAGCAATATGAGTGCCATTCTTTAAAATAATACAATCTTTAATATTTTTTATAGGAAAGACCATATCTCTATCTCCATGAATATGAATAATCTTAGGATTTGGCTTTTCTTGACTCCAACACACCATGTTTTTAATAGCCCATTTTAAATATTTACTATTATTAACAGATAAATATTTCTTATATAACTCTATACGTTTAGTTACAACCTCTCCATAAGCGTATTTTTCTAATACATCTACATTACTTGCCAATTGTGTTGGCACTAACTTATAAGCCTTAGTTACTTTTGCTAGAAGCATGTGTCTGGGTAATTCATAAACAGATTTGACGCTAGACACAATAATTAACTTACGCAAATTAATATGTTTGCTCATTTCTTGCACTAAAACACCTCCAAAGGAAACACCTAATAAAACAATATTATCTTCTTCTATACATTTACACATACGTAATGCATAATCACTAAGAGATTCATCTTCTTCTGGAATAAACCATTCTAATAAGTGAATTTGAAATTGATCCTTTGGCAATTTTATATATTCAAAGATTAATGGACTTGCTGCCATTCCTGGCATTAAATAAACATGGATTAATTCTCTATTCATGCAATAAATTTATAAGATTTTTACGACATATATTAATGTTGTTATAAAATATTTTTATTCTGTTTTAATATGAGTTTTTCAAAGGCATATTTTTTAAAAAACCTAATAGTTTATTTTTTAAGGTTTTAACTCTCTTTAATCTTAAAACTGGCATTTTTTTTGTAAATTTGCACCGCAAAGTTAGATAAATAGTACTCACTATTTAAAATTCTTAAACTAAAATAAATACACTATGGTTGATGCTGCTGAATTAATAGATAATGATTTTTTACGTCAGTTTGAAATGAAAATTGATGACAAATTAGCCAAAATTGAGTATTCTTTACAAGAGCGAAAGATTTTTCTAACTAAAATCATTATACCTGAAGAAGTTATAGATCAAGGCTTTAGCAAAGAATTTTTAGCGGCTGTTTTTGAACAAATTCAAGAACGTAACTTAAGTGTTGTTCCTACAAGTCCAGAAATAGCAAAATTTGTTCGTAGCAATAGAAAATATAAACGTATGCTTCCTGTAGGTGTTAGAATATAGCAAACAACAGTTGTAAATATAAGAAACAGAAACCTTTAAAGTAGTTTCTGTTTTCTTATATTATATAGTTTCAACTTCTAGTTAATAATATTTTGAATAATGATTAGATATCTTTTCTAATCGTAAATCTTTAGAACTGCTTAAAACAAGCTCTCCTTTATCATTTATTATATATATATTTTGAGCTATCTCATCATCTAAAAGCATAACCTCTTTATCATTCACTTTCCAATTAAAAGGAATTGCATTAGAAACTATTTCACCAGAATCAAATTCACTTTTTGTAATGCGTAAACCTGTATTATCGTTTCCAAAAACTAAAGTATAAATACCTGTAGAATTTTGATTAGTTTCCCATACTCCTAGTAAATCAACATCTTGATTAATATCATCTTTAGAACAGCTTATCAAAAAAGGCAAGGTAATTACACAACTTAAAGTAAAAAGTAGTTTTTTCATAGCTTTGGGAGGTTTTGTTACATACAAAGTAATACGATGCTATTTATTATTATAAAATATTAGTCAAGTCTATTAAAAACCAGACAAACTACAGGTTTTTAGAAGAATAGACTTGTATTATTTAGAAAGAGCAGATACAAAATCAAATCTAACTACACCATCTTCATCAATTTCAGTAAGTTCTACTTCATGTAATGTATTTACCAGCTCTGGATTCCATGGCGCTTTTACCTTAACGTAATTTTCTGTAAACCCATGAATGTAACCTTCTTTGTTTTCGCTTTCAAACAAAACAGCTCTTTTACTTTTTATTTGACTTTCATAAAAAGCACGACGTTTTTTAACAGATAAACCTCTTAACATTTTACTTCTTTTACTTCTAATATTGCCAGGTATCACATCTTCCATTTTTGCAGCTTCAGTATTATCTCGTTCTGAATATGCAAAAACATGTAAATAAGAGATATCTAATTCGTTTAGAAAATTATAAGTCTCAAGAAAATGCTCATCGGTTTCTCCTGGAAAACCAACAATAACATCTACACCTATACAAGCGTGCGACATAACTTCTTTTATCTTAGAAACGCGATCAACGTACAATTCTTTCATGTAGCGACGTTTCATTTTTTTTAAAACATCATTACTTCCAGACTGAAGCGGCATATGAAAATGAGGTACAAATGCTCTACTTTTTGAAACTAAATCAATCGTTTCATTTTTTAATAAATTTGGTTCTATTGAAGAAATACGTAAACGTTCAATACCTTCAACCTTATCTAGTTCGGTTACCAAATCTAAAAAGGTATGTTCATGTTTTTTATTACCAAATTCACCTTTACCGTAATCGCCAATATTAACACCTGTTAAAACAATTTCTTTTATGTTTTGTTTTGAAATTTCTTTAGCATTCTTCAAAACATTAACCATAGTGTCACTTCTAGAGATACCACGCGCCAAAGGAATTGTACAATATGTACATTTATAATCACAACCATCTTGCACTTTTAGAAACGCTCGAGTTCGATCTCCTATAGAATAGGAACCAACATAAAAATCAGCATCCTCAATTTCACAAGAGTGCACTTCTCCAAAATCATTTTTAGTTAAATCATTTAAATAATCTGTGATCTTAAATTTTTCAGTAGCTCCTAAAACCAAGTCTACACCATCAACATCTGCTAACTCTTGTGGTTTTAATTGTGCATAACATCCAACAGCAGCAACAAATGCCTCTGGATTACTCTTTTGAGCTTGCTTTACTATAGTTTTAAAACGTTTGTCTGCATTCTCAGTTACAGAACATGTATTAATCACATATATATCTGCATTTTCAGAAAAATCAACACGGTCAAACCCCTCACTTACAAAACTTCTTGCAATAGTAGATGTTTCAGAAAAATTTAACTTACAACCTAAAGTGTAGAATGCTACTTTTTTATTCATTTATTATGTTTCAATTTCTATTATGTCAAAATTGTATTTATATTTACCTGTCTTCTAACTTAAAAGCTTGCAAATTTAAGCAATTGCTTCAAGTATTACAATCTTAGTTATAAAGACAGAACTTAATTTACCATACTTATGTCTAAAGCTGAAGCTAGAATTAGAGAAGTTGCTTCTTTTTTTGAAAATAATGATATTTTTTTAGGCTATAGAAAACTCATGGATTGCGCCATAGACACGCAAAACCTTGATATCTATAATAAAATAATAGACCTTACAGATTGGAAAGAAAAAAATCCTTTAAAAGAAGAATTATTCAAAGAAAAATCTTTAGAAATATTAAATATAATTTCTAAAATACAAATTAAAGAACACAACTCTAAAACCCCTGTTTTAGAAGGGATTGAACTAACTAAAAGTTATGGCTCAAATCGTTTTAAACTAGGCCCTATTTCTATTAAAATTCATAAAGGTCAAGTTTATGGTTTAGTTGGCGAAAATGGAAATGGAAAAACTACTCTTTTAAGAATATTAGCCAAAGAATTGAATTTGAGTAGCGGAAATCTAGATTTTAATTTAGCTAATAAATTTAATGATGATTATGATTTACGTTTCAAATTAGTTTACATCCCTCAACGTACTCAAAAATGGTATGGTAGTTTGAAAGACAACCTTAAATTTGTTTTATCTAGCTATGGAATACCTCCAAAAGAGAATGAAACTAGAGTTTTAATGATGATCGCTAGATTTGGGCTTTGGAATTACAAACATCTTAAATGGAATGAACTTTCTTCTGGTTACAAAATGCGTTTTGAACTTGCACGAACCCTTCTAAGACAACCAGAACTACTACTTTTAGACGAACCCCTTGCTAACTTAGATGTGTTAGCGCAACAAGTTATTTTAGAAGACTTAAAATCTATTTGTAATTCTATAAATAATCCGATTGCATTAATATTAAGCTCTCAACAACTTTATGAAGTTGAAAAAGTTTCAGATAATGTAATATACCTTAAAGATGGTCAATATAAAGAAAACATAACATCACAAATTGACGATTATTTAATTATTGAAATAGACTGTAATTGCGATAGAGATATTTTAAAAGAATCCTTTTCTAAATTAAGTTTGAAAAAATTAATTTTCAATGGCGGTATTTACATTGCGTATTTTTCTAAAGAAACATCTTTTTCTTCAGTTTTAGAAAACTTAGGAAAACAAAAAATTGATGTAACCTATACTCGAAACATAACAAACTCAACACGTCGTTTCTTTGTTTCTTAACCATCCCACTCAATGAAAAAATTAGCATATAAAATCAATCAATACTTACTAGAAAAATATCCTATTATATGGAACACAAAGCTACTTTGGATGTTATCTGTTTCACTTATTCTACACATTCTTTTTTTTATTTTAGGTTTTACCTCTCTTACAAACCCCAAAATACTTCAAGAGTATAATGCCGAATCCATTTTTTTTGAAAATGGAACTATTTTTATTAGCATTATTATCTCTGCACTATTACTTGTTATTTGGCTTATCTATTTTTTTAAAAACAATGCATTTAAAAGTTTTTACCCAACAAATAGAGCAAAAATATTTAAGCAATACTTATGCATACTTACTATTGTATTTAGTTCTACAACATTTTTTATCTCGCATAGTATAGGTTTAAAAAGCTACATATGTAAAACTTATCCTAAAGAAAGTATAGATAAAGAAATTAATGCTTCTAACACTGCAGCTATATTTTTTTCTAATGCTATAGAAACATATACTATTAACAAAAAAAGATACCCAAAACCTTTTAGCAGTCTATATTGTGAAACATATTTAGGTTCTGAACGAGACTCTGTATCATTCTCTAAATTTCAAAAAGACACTGTTAGTCCATACTTAAAATTCTTAGATTACAAATACCGTTTTTATACACTTAAGCAAAAGGAAACCTCTCTCAAAGATGACATATATAATGATGAACATATTGGTGCTGTTTTTCACAAAACATTAGATTCTACCAGAGTTTATTATTACAAAGATTCCATTATCGATGTATCAAAATATGTAAAAAACTCAAAACCTAGTTATTATAATTATTCTCAGATTTATTATTTATCTGAAGAAAATAAAATAATTGATAATATAAATTATGATAATTACAATGAAAAATTCAATAACAATAACACCATTTGGAATAAACATGCTCATGACATTTTAACCCGAAACAACGAAAAAGAAATTCAGAAAATATTATCAGAATTTTTAGAAGTTTGTGACCGATATGAAGTAGCATATAACATTAATCCTGACAAATGGTTTCAATTAATTTATCATCCTGATAATTTTGAATTAAAATCATTAATACGATCAGAACCTAAATCCACCTTAATGTATGCGCCTGAAACACCAGAAAGTGCACTTACAAATTTCTATGAGGAACACATTACAGATTATTATATAAAAAAAAGTGCTTTGCATAATGTTTTTGAAAACATTGAAGCAATAAAAGCAAGTACAACTCATTTAGAAAGCATCCATTTCTTTCTATGGTTTTCGTTCTTTATAGCCGCACTCATATTCATGTTTAAAATCTCAGGATTAAAACCACTTTTATTCTCTATTATAAGTTCGGGTATTCTTATTATTCTTATAAGCTTATTAACAGTATCGTATTCTTATATAAGCGGGCTTAGTAATAATAGTGAAACTTATTTTATTTCATATTTAACATTAATACTAGCTAGTATAATTTTTTCTGTTCCTATCTTTTTTAGCAAGAAAATAAAAAAACTAATTGTTGCTATTTGTCTAAATATTTCAATAATGGGGTTTATACTTTACATATTATTGATAATTACCACAATATCAATGCATCAATCAGATAGTTGTAAAAACAGTTATTCTTTAAACCTTTTTAATGAAGATTGTTTTACTTTAATTAATAGTTTAGGAATATATTGGAGTTATGTTTTATTCTTCTTGAATTTAATATTTATTTACCTGTATTCAAAAGTTATAAAAAACTGGACATCTTTACCTGAAGCATAAAAACGGCGTTTCATTACTGAAATGCTACTTAACTTAAACCAAAAAGCTATTAATTAGTCCTTTGAGAGACTTATATACAAAACAGCAATTTGTGTTTTTCTTATTAATTATGACATAGTACATTTTAAAAAGTCACGGTCTAAATTAATAAATAATTTAGAATAGGAAGATTATAAAAAAGCTATATTTTTGAATAATTAAATAATGGCGGTGATTATAAAAAATAAGATCTATAGAAAATATTCCACTTTTTGTTTTTTGGGATTAGTATTATTTACACTATTTTTTTCTTGTAAAAAGAGTAATAAAACGAACAATGACAACCTTGTATTTAGATATAATGAGCATAAAAACATAGGCTCATTAGATCCCGTTTTCGCAAAAGACAATGCTGATATTTGGGCAACTAACCAATTATTTAATGGTTTGGTTCAAATGAATGAAAAACTAAATGTACAGCCTTGTATTGCAAAAAAATGGTCTATAAATGATAACTCGCTAACCTATTCTTTTTCTCTTAGAAATGACGTGTATTTTCATAAACATAAGCTCTTTGGAAAGGATTCAACACGAATAGTTACGGCCAAAGATTTTGAATACAGTTTTAATCGCTTGTTAGACAAACAAATTGCCTCACCAGGTAGTTGGGTTTTAAACAAAGTTGATAATTTTAAAGCTGTGAATGATACGTTATTTCAAATTAAGCTAACACAACCTTTCCCTGCTTTTCTTGGACTATTAAGCATGAAATATTGCTCGGTAGTTCCTAAAGAAATTGTAGAATATTATAAAAGTGATTTTAGATCAAACCCAATTGGAACAGGCCCTTTTAAATTTAAACGTTGGGAAGAAAATATTAAACTAGTTTTTAGAAAAAACACCTTGTATTTTGAAAAGGATGTTCAAAAACAAAGACTTCCATATCTTGAAGCAATAGCTATTACATTTTTACCCGATAAACAAAGTGAATTTCTTCAATTTGCTCAAGGTAATATCGATTTTGTTTCTGGGCTTGACGCCTCATATAAGGATGAAATATTAACAACTACAGGAGAATTAAGACCGATTTATACGGCTTCTATAAACATGATTAGAGGCCCATATTTAAACACAGAGTATCTTGCCTTTTATATGGATAGCAAAATCACCGAAATACAATCTGAATCATTAAGGAAAGCTGTAAATTATGGTTTTGATAGAAAAAAAATGATGATTTATTTACGTAACGGAGTTGGCATCCCTGCTAATGGAGGTTTTATTCCTAAAGGGTTACCAGGTTACGACAACTCAATAGGATATAATCATCAACCAGAAAAATCAAAACAATTAATAGAACAATACAAAGAAGAAACTGGTGATTCTAAACCCGAAATAACTATTACAACAATTGGTAACTATTTAAGTTT
This sequence comes from uncultured Algibacter sp., assembly GCA_938003745.1. Classification (GTDB taxonomy): domain Bacteria; phylum Bacteroidota; class Bacteroidia; order Flavobacteriales; family Flavobacteriaceae; genus Postechiella. Next base: position 28,800 of record CALKXS010000084.1, on the reverse strand, counting down.
TAGTGAATATATTCAACGTGAACTTCAAAAAATCGGTCTAATTATAAATATAGATGTTATACCAGGATCAACCATAAGAGACGCTAAAGCTAACGGACAGTTAGATTTATTTAGAGCAAGTTGGGTTGCTGATTATCCAGATGCAGAAAACTATCTTTCTTTATATTATAGTAAAAACTTTGCGCCTAATGGACCAAACTACAGTCATTATAAAAATAATCAATTTGACACTTGGTATGAGCAAGCATTTACAGAAACAAACACTTTGAAACGAGAATCACTATACACAAAAATGGATTCTCTAGTTATGCAAAGCGCCCCAGTAATTCCTTTATTTTATGATGAAGTTGTGCGTTTCACACGAAAAAACGTTTCCGGTTTAGGTATTAATCCAACTAACTTATTAGACTTGAAAAGGGTAAAGAAAAATTAATTACCTTCTATTTGCTTTCCTATATCTTGGATTTCATCTTTAACAACAATTACTTTTTTCTTCCATTTACTTTCATAATACTCTTTACCAAAATCGTAAAACACCTATGTATAACGTGATTAAAATCTCTATCGTAGTTTTGCTTTAATTAATTGTAAAATAATATATATCGTCATCACCTTTTCCTTTTAATCGTTTAGATGAGAAATATCCCGAAGAATTTGATTCATTAATAATATAATTAAAATCATCTTTAACGCTATTTATAGGCTTAGGTAGTTTTATTGCCTCTTCAAAAGTGCCATTAGAGTTTATTCTACATTTATACAAATCAAAACCACCATAACCATTTGCTCTGTCTGATGAAAAATATAAGGTGTTATCTGCACTTATAAAAGGAAACATTTCTCGGCTATAAGAGTTTACTTTAGTTCCCAAATTTTTAGGTTCACTATAAGCTCCATCATCCAAAACATTTACTTTAAAAATATCTGAACCACCCTTGGTTGTTTCTTTTCCACCTCTAATATTAGCTATAAAATACAATGTTTTTCCATCTGGACTAAAAACGGGGTGTCCATAAGAATATTTTGCTTTACAAAACGGTAATACTTTAAAATTTGTCCATCCTTTACCAGCTATATATTCTCCAACCTTAATTGTGAAATTAGTGGCTTTAAAATCCCCTTTTAGCTTATCTTTCGAATTATAATGTGCTGCAAGAAAAAGATGCTTCCCATCTATAGAAAACGTTGCACTGGTAACGTGAGAAATAAGTTCCTTAGAATCTATTTGAATTGGCTTACTATTGATAATCTCACCTCCACTAGAAATTGAACCTTCAAAAATAGTAACTACAGGACTACCTCCTGCCTTTTTTATTTTACCATTTTTGGCTAATAAATAAGACGTAAAAATAACCTTATTTCTTTGTGCATATTTTAAACTATAATGAGGTCTTTTATCATTTAATTTCAAATTAGAAATAATAACTTTTTCGGATTGAGAAAATCCAACCAGATATACTAAAAAAGAAAAAAAACAAATTAACTGTCTCATTATTAAGCTTTAGATTATCTCTAAAGTTAATAAAAAAAAATTATTTTTTTCTATATTTTTTAGTTTCTTCGAAGACATGCTCTAAAATCGCTTTATCCTGCTCTGAAAACTCCAAATTGCGTCGTTTCATAACAACACCAGCCACCTCAAATACTTTTTTAGTTAAATAGGTTGTAAATCCAGAACTGCCTCCCCAACTAAAACTTGGTACAAAATTACGAGGAAAACCACTTCCAAAAATGTTTGAACTCACCCCAATAACAGTTCCTGTATTAAACATGGTATTAATACCACATTTACTATGATCTCCCATCATTAAACCACAAAACTGTAATCCTGTTTTTGCAAAACCTTCAGTTTCATAATCCCATAAACGCACTTCTGCATAATTATTTTTAAGGTTAGAATTATTAGTATCAGCTCCTAAATTACACCATTCTCCTATTACAGAATTACCTAAAAAGCCATCATGACCTTTATTTGAAAATCCGAAAATAACGGAATTATTAACCTCTCCTCCTACTTTACTATGCGGTCCAATAGTTGTTGGCCCATAAATTTTTGCTCCAAGTTTAATAGTAGAACTTTCGCACAAAGACAAAGGCCCACGAACTATAGAACCCTCCATTATTTCGGCATTTTCACCTATATAAATAGGTCCTGAACTAGCATTTAAAGTTGTAAACTCTAATTTAGCTCCTTCTTCTAAAAATATATTTTCTGGAGCAATTATATTATTGCTTTCTGGAATAGGTTGAGAAACTCTATCTTGAGTTAGTAAATCAAAATCTGCTTGAATAGCTTCTCCATTTTTAGAAAAAATATCCCAAGTATTCTCAATTTTTAAAATATCACTACTAAATTCTATAGCCTCGTAATCTTCGAAGTTTATATCTTCTTGTGTATCGTTAGCATAAAATGCAATAAGTTCATCATCTTTAAAAATAGCTTGATTCGTTTTTAAACCTTTTATCAATTCTATTAATAAAGCATTAGGAGTACATGATGCATTAATCATAACATTATGTTCCATTTCTACCATTGGATATTTATCAGCTAAATAATCTTCTGTTACAGTTGTAGTTGTAGATTCTAAAAAAGCTTCCCATTTTTCACGAATTGTTAAAATACCAACTCTAATATCTGCTACAGGTCGCGTATATGTAAATGGTAATAAATTGTTTCTATATGGGCCGTCAAAAAGAATGTAATTCATTTTTCAATTAAGAATTAAAAGTAAAAAGTGAAAGTTTTAACTCTTTCTCTTTAAATATTTATGTTAATTTATTTCAAAAATATGCTAATTAAGTAAAAAAAAAGTCTTCAATATTAAATATTGAAGACTTTTTATATAGTGATAAACTAAGCTTATTTTTTAAACTTAGCGTATTTAGTTTTGAATTTATCAATACGACCAGCAGTATCTACTAACTTAGATTTACCAGTGTAAAAAGGATGAGAAGTTCTTGAAATCTCCATTTTCACTAATGGATACTCAACACCATCAACCTCTAGAGTTTCATTTGTATTTGCTGTAGATTTAGTTAAAAACACATCATCATTTGACATATCTTTAAATGCTACTATTCTATAATTTTCTGGGTGTATACCTTTTCTCATCGCTAAATGCTTTTATTACTTTCAATTTTGGAAGTGCAAATTTAAGTATTTTTTATAAATCTACAATGTTTTTTATTAAATTTTATTTAAATCTTTACTGTAACGTTTTCTTATCTTTGAATACTAACTAAGCAACTAATAAAATAATCAACAATATTATGGAAAAATCTTTAAAATCAATTGCAGTTAATTTTGGTATTTACTTAGGTATACTATTAACTTTAGTTACAGTCATCTCTTACGCTATAGATTTAAGTTTACTAACCAACACTTGGATTGGTCTCTTTATTTTAATAGCAATAATCGTTTTTGGTATTATTTCTGTTGCTAAACTAAAACAAGCTCAAAATGGTTTTGCAACATTTAAAGAAGCTTTTACTTCTTATTTCATTACGATTCTAATAGGTCTCGTAATTAGCACTTTTGTGTCTTATTTACTATTTAACTTTATTGACACAGATGCTGCTGAAATTTTAAAACAAGCTACCATTGAAAAAACAGTAGAAATGCTAGAGGGTTTTAATTCTCCAAGTGAAGCTATTGAAAAAGCCGTTGAACAAATTGAATCTCAAAACCAGTATTCACTAGCCAATATAGTTAAAGGATTAGCTGGCTATCTTGTTGTATTTAGTATTATTGGATTAATAGTTTCTGCTGCAATGAAAAAAAGTGATCCAAACGCAGAATAAATTCATTATTTTTGAATATTATTTCTTGAAAATATTAAATGAATATATCTGTAGTCATACCACTACTTAACGAAGAGGAATCTTTAACAGAATTACATGATTGGATTGCAAAAATTATGCAGTCCAATCATTTTTTATATGAAATTATTTTTATAGACGACGGAAGCACCGATAGTTCTTGGGGTATTATTTCAAAACTATCAATAAAAAACAAAAGTGTAAAAGGTATTCGTTTCCTTAAAAACTTCGGGAAATCTCAAGCATTGCATGCTGGGTTTGAAAAAGCAAATGGTGAAGTTGTTATCACCATGGATGCCGATTTACAAGACAATCCTGATGAAATCCCAGAACTTTACAATATGATTGTTAAGGATGGATTTGATTTAGTATCAGGCTGGAAAAAGAAAAGATACGACTCTGTTATCTCTAAAAATTTACCTTCAAAATTGTTTAACTGGGCAGCCAGAAAAACATCTGGAGTAAAATTAAACGACTTTAATTGTGGTTTAAAAGCATACAAAAAAGAGGTTGTAAAAAATATTGATGTAAATGGAGAGATGCATCGTTACATTCCTGTTTTATCTAAAAACGCAGGATTCGCAAAAATCGGAGAAAAAGTAGTACAGCACCAAGCAAGAAAATATGGTAAAACTAAGTTTGGAATAGATCGTTTTATTCACGGGTTCTTAGACCTTATAACTATTTGGTTTTTATCACGTTTTGGCAAACGTCCTATGCATTTATTTGGCGCTTTAGGTTTTGTAATGTTTGCCATTGGTTTTTGTTTTTCATTTTATTTAGGAATAGATAAATTATTCTTAAACACAGATGGTAGACTTATTACTGAAAGACCGCAATTCTACATTGCATTATCGACCATGATTATAGGCTCTCAATTTTTTATTGCTGGCTTTTTAGGTGAAATTATTCTTCGTACTAAAGAAGATAAAAAACGCTACGCTATTAAAAACAAATTAAATTTTATTTAAGAAAAATATTTCAATTAAGAATATTTTTCTTAAATAAAACCTAAAACGTTTGCGTAACATTTTAATAGTAGAGCTTCTAAAATTCAATTAAATCAATAATGAATTCCTTATTTTAGCAATTTAAAAACTAAAAAAATATGATAGACATAGATCCAACTATACTAGAAAGAATTAACACATGGTTAACCCCTGCTTTTGATCAAGAAACTCAAGCTTTAATTAAAGATAGTATTGCTAACATTCCAAAAGATATCCAAGAAAGTTTTTATAAAAACTTAGAATTTGGAACTGGCGGTATGCGTGGCGTTATGGGAGTTGGAACTAATCGTATAAACAAATATACACTAGGAAAAAGTACTCAAGGTTTAAGTGATTATTTATATAAATCATTTCCTAATGAAACACTAAAAGCTGTTATAGCCTATGATTGCAGACATAACAGTAAAACTTTAGCTAAAGTTGTTGCCGATGTATTTTCAGCAAACGGTATTGAAGTTTATTTATTTGAAGATTTACGTGCAACTCCAGAGTTATCTTTTGCAGTAAAGCACCTAAATTGTCACTGTGGAATTGTTTTAACCGCTTCTCATAATCCGCCAGAATATAATGGCTACAAAGTATATTGGCAAGACGGCGGACAATTAGTTCCTCCACATGATAGTGCGGTAATTAACACCATTAACGCTTTAAAATATTCAGATATTAAATTTGAAGCAAACAATAACTTAATAAAATATATAGGAAAAGATATTGATGATGTTTTTATAAACGCCTCTGTTGAAAACGGATGTGTTGGAGCTACTGATGCAGCAAAAGACGACTTAACAATTGTTTTCACATCTTTACACGGAACATCAATCACAGCTGTTCCAGAAACTTTAAAACGTGCTGGTTTTAAAAACGTTCATATTGTAAAAGAACAAGAAGTACCAGATGGTGATTTTCCAACCGTTGCTTCTCCAAACCCAGAAGAACCAGCTGCTTTAAAAATGGCTTTAGAATTAGCTGATAAAGTAAATGCGGATATTGTTATTGGTACAGATCCAGATTGTGATAGATTAGGTGTTGCCGTTCGTAATGCTGATGGCGAATTACAACTACTTAATGGAAATCAAACCATGTTAATGATGGTTGATTTCTTATTAAAACAATGGAAAGAAGAAGGAAAAATTAAAGGAAAAGAATTTATTGCAACTACTATTGTTTCTACACCAATGCTAACAAAATTAGCTAACGCTTATAATGTAGACAATAAAATTGTTTTAACTGGCTTTAAATGGATTGCTAAACTTATTGAAGATTTCCCTGAGTTAGATTTTATTGGTGGTGGAGAAGAAAGTTTTGGTTTCATGGTTGGTGATTTTGTTCGCGATAAAGATGCCGTTACTTCTACTCTTTTAGCTTGTGAAATTGCTGCTATCGCAAAATCTAACAAAAGTTCTTTCTTTAAAGAATTAGTTACCCTTTATGCAGAACATGGTTTTTTCAAAGAGAAACTAGTATCATTAACAAAAAAAGGTATTGAAGGCGCACAAGAAATCAAACAAATGATGATTGATGCTCGTGAAACGCCATTGAAAATCATCAATGGATCAAAAGTTGTAAAATTTGAAGATTACGATTTATCTATTGCAAAAAACATGATTACTGGTGAAGAGACATCTATAGACGTTCCAAAATCTAATGTATTAATTTATTACACTGAAGATGGCAGTCAAGTGGCCTTAAGACCAAGCGGTACAGAACCAAAAATAAAATTCTATGTTAGTGTTAATACAAAATTAAATTCTACTGAAGATTTTAAAGACACAGAAAAAGCATTAAACACTAAAGCAGATGATCTTTTAAAAGATATGAATCTTATTTAATGGATTATTTAAAGAAACTTTCTAGATTTATTATGCCATACAAACGCTATGGCATTTTAAATATTATTTGTAATATCTTTTACGCTTTATTTAGCACTTTAGCCATGGTATCGCTAATGCCAATGATAAATGTTTTATTTGATGAAGGAGAACAAGTTTTTGAAAAACCGGTATACGCAGGTTTTGGAGACCTAAAAGAATACATTGGAGATTCTTTAAATTATATAGTAACAACAATAACTCAAAGTGAAGGGTCACAACAAGCCTTACTATATATGATTATTTTAATAATCAGTATGTTTCTTCTTAAAAACCTATTTAATTATTTAGGGTTATATTATATAACCTTTTTAAGAAATGGTGTTTTAAAAGATTTAAGAAACGAAATTTATAGCAAAGTAACATCACTCCCTATATCATACTATTCAGAAAAAAGAAAAGGAGATATTATAGCTCGTATTTCTGGAGATGTTAATGAAGTTAAAAACTCTTTATTAGCAGTTCTTGAATTGATAGTTAAAGAACCTTTAACTATTGTTTTTGCTATTATAGCAATGCTTACAATATCGTTGCAACTGACTTTATTTGTATTTTTATTCATTCCTGTTTCTGGATTTATAATTTCTTTGATAGGTAAAACTTTAAAAAAACAATCTGAAAAGGTACAAAATGAACAAGGTGTATTTTTATCTACACTAGAAGAAACTTTAGGAGGCTTAAAGGTTATAAAAGGTTTTAATGCTGAAAATAAATTCAACTCAAAATTTCAAGATTCTACAAGTCGGTTTTATCGCTTTTCAAATATTCTTATGAATAGGCAAAACCTGGCTTCTCCAACAAGTGAATTTTTAGGAATAGTAACTATTGCTGCTTTATTATGGTATGGTGGTAGCTTAGTTTTAATAGATAAAACATTATCTGGTGGCGCTTTTATTGGTTTTATGACTTTAGCTTATCAAATACTTACTCCTGCAAAAGCCATAAGTAAGGCAAGTTATAAAGTTAAGGCAGGTAATGCTGCAGCAGATAGAGTTCTTGATGTATTGAATACCATATCTCCACTTGAAGATAAAGCAAATGCTTTTAGTAAAACAGATTTCAATGATTCAATAAAACTGAATAACATCTCCTTTAAATACGAGGATGATTTAGTTCTAAAAAACTTTTCAATACAGGTATCAAAAGGAAAAAGTATTGCGCTTGTTGGACAATCTGGTAGTGGAAAATCTACCATTGCTAATTTAGTTACTCGTTTTTATGATGTTAACGAGGGTAGTATTACCATTGACGGAGCAAATATTAAAGATTTATCTAAAAATTCTTTAAGAAACCTAACGGGCTTGGTTACTCAAGATTCTATTCTATTTAATGATTCTGTAAAAAACAATATTCTTTTAGGAAAAGAAGACGCTACTGACGATCAAATTATAGAAGCCCTTAAAATTGCTAACGCTTGGGAATTTGTAAAAAACTTGCCTAATGGTATTAATACCAATATAGGTGATTCTGGAGGCAAACTTTCTGGCGGGCAAAAACAACGTTTAAGTATTGCACGTGCTGTTCTTAAAAATCCACCTATTATGATCTTAGATGAAGCAACCTCTGCTTTAGACACAGAAAGTGAACGCTTAGTACAAGACGCGTTAGAAAACATGATGAAAAACAGAACCTCTATTATTATTGCGCATAGACTTTCTACAATTCAAAATGCAGATGAAATAATAGTTATGAAACAAGGCGAAATTGTAGAGCAAGGTAAACATAACCAACTTATAGCTATGAATGGTGTTTACAAGAAACTTGTAAACATGCAGAGTTTCGAATAAAATTCACTTATTATATAAAATATAAAAAAGGATAGAGATACTTGGGCTTCTATCCTTTTTTTTAGTCTAATGCTAGACTTAGGGACAACTAACACCATAAGTAGGTTTTCTGATTCAAACACAATAAAATGCATTTCATCGACATTTAAACAAATATCGCATTACAAATAATACATTTTAAAATGTTTATATAATATATATCATACCTGTTGTGCATTTGGCCAGATTAATTTTAATTATATTGATATCTCTTTTAAAAACAAAATAGTTTAGGTATTGAATCATAGTAAAAGCAGTTATTTTAGAGAGCATTCTAGTAGCTAATCCTAAAAAAGATTTAGTAGGTAGGCATTAGTATTCAAAAAAAACCGCCCATGTAATTGCTAGAAATTAGTTTCAATCGTTTTATTATTTTACTTTTTGCCTTTGAGAAAGGAACATAATTATGTTGGTTTTTTCGCATTGGGATTGACAAATTTATATTTGAATCTATGAACAAATCTAACTGATAAAGCGTGTCGACGTAGCCTCTATCATCAATCAATATGCAATTTTTTAAATTATGTTTTACATCTTTTAGATAATTTATATCGTGAATATGTGCAGCTACAAAACCAAATGAATGAAACACACCATTCTTGTCACAAACTGCATGTCATTTAAATCCAAAATATTTACTTTTCTGAGAGGCACAATAGCCAAATGTAGATTTAATTTCATAAGAGTAATAAATTTTGGAACGTCCACCTCTTACATATTTGCAAATAAGAGTTCGCATAGAGTCTAATGCAAAACATCTGTGAATTCAACAAACATTTCACTAATACGTTTTCTTATAGATTCGGTATAATTCAATAGCCTTTTGTGTCTTTTATTATAAACGCTTCGTTCAATCTTAAATTCTAAATCAGTATTCTTAAAACATCTAAACAACTGTAAGTAAGCATTTATAGACATATATTCAGCAGTAAGATTAAGGCTTACTAGTTATATATTTTCTAGTTTTGCTTTCTAATTTGATCAAAACTCTCAATATCTCCACATGTTCTTAAGGTTATTCAAAATAATTTCGTAATTCTTAACAAGATTACTCATCGCATCTAAATGATTGTTATTCAATTAAATACATAGTATTTATATCGCTTAAACAATCCTTTTTATAAATGTATAGTAGGTATATCATTTAAACTTTTATTATATTCATCAATCTAATAATTAAACTGTTTTTGTGACAGACGAAGAACAATTAATAATACAATTACAATCTGATGCTAATAAAGAGAAAGCCTTTAGAGATTTAATATCTCTATACAAGGAAAGACTTTATTGGCATATACGTGGCATTGTAAAATCTCATGATGATACTGATGATGTTCTTCAAAATACGTTTATAAAAATTTTTAAAAACATAGATAAATTTAAGGGAAACAGTAAACTTTATTCTTGGATGTATCGTATAGCTACAAATGAGTCTATTACACTTATAAACAAAAATGCGAAACGTTTAAAAATATCCAATAAAGAAGTACAACAGTTAGCTATTAATAATTTAAAATCTGATGTTTACTTTGAAGGTGATACTATTCAATTAAAATTGCAAGAAGCCATAGCAATGCTTCCTGAAAAGCAGCAACTCGTATTTAATATGAAATATTTTCAAGATATAAAGTACAAAGATATGTCTGAAATATTAGAAACCAGTGAAGGTGCATTAAAAGCATCATATCATATTGCCGTAAAAAAAATAGAAGCTTATTTAACTAAAAATTAAACCTTTAATAAAAACAAAAGTCTTATAGGTAATAATTAATAAGATGAAACAGAACAAATTACACATAATTAAGAAAACAGGTTTTAGTCTGCCTAATAATTACTTTGAATCTATAGAGGATTCAATATTAAATAAAGTATCACCAGAAAAAGAGACCACTAAGGTTATTTCTATATTTACTAAAAGAAATTTAATGTACATATCTAGTATTGCAGCAGCAATATTGTTACTATTCAATCTATCACTTTTTGGGAACAAACCAAATTTTGATTCTTTAGATAGTGCTACTGTTGAAAATTACATTATCAATGAAGATATTACATCTTTACAGATTGCTTCATTATTAACTAGCCAAGAACTTATTGAAGATAATTTTATAGACTATAATCTATCTGAAGAACACGTTGAAAACTACATTTTAGACCATGTAGACATTGAAGATATTATGTTAGAATAAAAACAAATAAAATGAGAATACTTACAATTATAATATGTACCCTTTTAATATCCTCTAGTACTTTTGCCCAAAAAGGAAAAAGAGATCAATTAAAAGCTCTTAAAGTTTCGTTTATTACAGAAAAACTTGATCTCTCTGAGAAAGAAGCTCAAGTATTTTGGCCTATTTACAATACCTATGACCAAAACATGCATAAATATAGATACTATAGCATACGCAAGTTACGTCAAAATATTAAAGAGAATTATGAGACGCTAACTGAAGAAGAAGCAGAAAATTATTTAAAAAAATTCGCTGAATTAGAAGATAAAATTCATAAAGAACGAATCTCTTTAATTTCTAAATTACGAAGCATTATTTCGGCAAAAAAAATAATAGCATTAAAAAGTGCCGAAGAAGATTTTAATCGAAAAATGCTAGACCAATTTAGAAAGCATAAAAATGGAATGCACAAAAAATAAGACACTATCCTATAAAGTGTGTAAGTATAAAATATAGAGGGTTTAACTTTTTTAAAGCTTGACCCTTTTTTCAAATATAGTCAAAAATTGATTTAGTATAATTCCCCAATTTCTAATTGACATAGTCCATCTTTTAGTTGATTCTCTCAAGGCTAAAAAAGTGGATTTCATTACAGCTTAATCTATAGGAAAAGAGAGTCTGTTTTTAGTATATTTTCTAATCTTACCATTTATGTTTTCAATAAGATTAGTAGTGTAAATAATGCTGCATTCAATATCTTATTTACCCTCTTTGTTTGACACAAAAGAAATACCTTTTGCTTAAAAGCATCAAGTAATTTACCATAGACACTTGCATGCTACTTCCTTAATCCCTCTATAAATTCGTCTTCAGTCAATAAAATATCGAACTTACGCTTACTTTTATTTTTTCTAAAAAATTAGTTTTTGGGCGTTCCCCTATCGAGTCAGGCTTTACATTACAAGTCCTCGTTCGTACCTCACTGTGGGCTTTTCATTTCAATCCTTAAGACAGGTAAAGCTATAAAGGTCAGCTATCAAACTATAATTTCAAACAATTTGCAAGCACCAACAATTTAAAGAAATAAACTTTTTAAAGCACTAAACAAATACACATTTAAAACGTAACTTTGCACCCTTATTTAAAGATCATGCGATTACACAGAAACTTATGCTTTGCGGTTATAGACGGATTAACCTTAATATTTAACGAAGGTAAATATGCCGATAAAGTTATACAACAACTTTTAAAACGCGACAAACGTTGGGGCGCTCGCGACAGAGGTTTTGTTGCCGAAACTACATACGACATTGTACGTTGGAAACGCCTATACGCAGAAATAGCAGAAGTTAAAGCTCCATATGACCGTGAAAACCTGTGGCGCATGTTTGCCGTTTGGGCAACCTTAAAAGGAATAAAATTACCAGACTGGAAATACTTTGAAAATACACCAGCTAGAAAAATAAAAGGACGTTACGATGAATTATCTAAAATTAGAAAATTCAAAGAATCTATTCCAGATTGGATTGATGACCTTGGTGAAAAAGAACTTGGCGAAGAAACATGGACAAATGAAATTGCTGCTTTAAACAAACAAGCCGATGTTATTTTACGTGTAAACACACTTAAAACAACAAAAGAAAAGTTACAAACTATCTTGTTCGATCTAGAGATAGAAACAGACTTTGTAGCAAATCATGAAGACGCTTTAAAATTAAAAGAACGTACAAACGTATTTTCTACAGAAGCTTTTAAAAGTGGATTCTTTGAAGTACAAGATGCATCATCCCAATTAGTAGCAGAGTTTTTAGATGTACAACCAGGTATGCGCGTTGTAGATGCTTGTGCAGGTGCTGGTGGTAAAACATTACACCTTGCTTCTTTGATGGAAAACAAAGGACAAATTATTGCTATGGATATATATGGTAATAAATTACATGAATTAAAGCGTCGTGCAAAACGTAACGGTGTTCATAATATTGAAACTCGACCTATTGAGTCTACTAAAGTTATTAAAAAACTTTATGGTAAGGCAGACCGTGTTTTAATAGATTCTCCTTGTTCTGGTTTAGGCGTTTTACGTAGAAACCCAGATTCTAAATGGAAATTGCAACCAAATTTTTTAGATAAAATTCGTAAAACACAACAAGAAATTTTACAACAATACTCTAGAATGGTTAAAGCAGACGGAAAACTTGTTTATGCAACATGCTCTGTTTTACCTTCAGAAAATCAAAACCAGGTCAAAGAGTTTTTGAAATCTGAAAATGGTAAGAACTTCATTTTAGTAAAAGATAAAAAAATATCTGCTCATAAATCTGGATTTGATGGATTCTATATGGCATTGCTAGAGCGTAAAGACTAATTAATTACATCTACTTTAACTTGATACTGAAGCTTCTCCTGCTATAAGATCAGCAATTTCATCAGGCTACCTTACGCTGTTTATTGCAGATAAATATAATTTAGGAAGTGCACCTCATGTCTTTAAATTAGGTATAAATGACACCTAACTAATTAAAGAAAACCAAAATAAATTTATACTAAGAGTTTATAATTTAAATTGGCGCACACCAAATGAAATTAAAGCAGAACTAGATTTATTACTTTTCTTAAAAAAAATAATAGATCTCTAGCTTATCCAATTCTAGATAAAGATACTAAATATATTCAACCTACAAACGCTATTGAAGGTGAGCGTTTCTCTGTATTATTCTCATATGCCAAAGGAAAAACAATAAGAAATCCTTCAAACAAAATTTGTTATAATTTAAGGCAAGACATTGCAAAAATGCATCTTGTCACAAAAGACAAGACAGTAAACAGACAAAATTATAATACAGAGTCACTTGTAGGTTGGTCTTTAAAACTTGTAAAAACTCGTTTTTTAGAGCCCTTAGAAGACGTATAGTTTATTAAAATAGAAAATCGAGCTATTGCTTCTCAATTTGAGCAAGCAGATTCAAGTCAGCTGAGACATGGTACAGTTCATATAGACCTATGGTATGATAACATAAATCAATTTTAGTAAGATTATCTGAAGGAAAAACATTAACAATTTATTACGTTGCAAGCGAAGTAAGAGGTAATTATGTAAGTTGTGTTTTAAGTTTTTAGAACAATTATAACATTAATAAAAATGAGCTAACTCCATTATTAGAAAAAGTAATAGCATTAAAACAAACAATTCTAAATCAAAACATCAAAATAAATATTATCTTTAGGAGCTAGTGTAGCAGTTAGTTCAGAAGTATTCAAAACGGTTTTAGACTTTTCGGGTATAGATAAAGTATTGAGTTTAGGCAGAAGAAAACTAGACATTACCAATGTCTATAAATTTAGATAAGCAAATCATAGATATAGTAGATACTACAAGCTACCAAAAATACATTACTAGTTTTAACACAGTTATTTGTACGCTTGGTCATGGGTAACCTTCAAAGATAAGTAAAGCGGAGTTTATAAAAATTAACAAAATAGGAATGCTTGATTTCGCTACGGTTTGTAAAAAAATGACGTAAAAAACTTTTAATTATTATCCTCTGTTGGCGTAAATATAACTTTAAAAAGTTTTTATTTAAGAATAAAAGGTGAACTCATAGAAGACTTGTAAGTTCTTGATTTTGAAAGTTTAATTATTTATTTCTCAACCCTAAATAATTCTCATACCAACTAATAGATACGGGCTCTCAGAAGCCATTGTTTTAAAAGTGTGACTTTTACTAAATTTCATATTACTAGAAAAAGCAAAAAAATATAGGAGCATTAAAATTAAAGAATTCATAAAGCAATAGCTAACAACATATTAACTATAGCAGTGGGAACAGAATATTTACAATACAATTAATTTAAAAGCTTGACTAACAAATAAAATCATCTTGAAAACTAAGAAATACTTTTACAAAAAGCAGTTAAAAAGCTAAAGTTATTATAAGTCCAATCTTATATTTTTAAAATTTTAAACAATGAAAAAAACACTACTAATTGTTGATACCACCTTTTTAGCTTAGCAAATGTTAACGCACAAGACGTTGAATTCGGAATTAAAGGCGGTCTAAACTTAGCTTCAATTACTGGAAACAACACCTCAAAAAACCAAATCGTAACCATTTTTAATGTTGGAACTATGTTCAAAATTAATGTATTCCAGACAAGGTTTTGATACAAATATTACTGGTGGTATTATAACACTAAATTATTTGAATATCCCATTCATGGCAAAGTACTACGTTTCAAAAAGATTTAATCTTGAAGCAGGATCTCAAATTGGTTTTTCACTTTCTACTAAAGAGAGGTCAAGAAGATTATAAAGACCTTTTAAACAAAAGACTTTGGTGTCAATATGGGTATTGACTATAAACAGGATAATAGTCTTAATTATAGAGTTAGTTATATTTTAAGCTTATCTAATAATAACGATATTGGTAGCGTAACAAATAAAAATGGTATGTTACAATTAAGTATTGGTTACTTCTTTTAAGTCTTAAAAATTGTCAATATCAAAACCGAAAGGCATAAACCTCGATTTTTTTATACTCTATTAAGATAGTGCAGCGTTAGTGATTTAGACATTTATTGAAGCTCTTTTGGGGTTGTTGCACATATGCAGCACAAAAAATCGACTGCCGAAATCAAGACCTCTTTCGGGGTAACCCTAATATAAAAATAACCTGTTTAAAACCTAGTGAATAACTCTATATTTTCTACTTAACACTTAGTTTAAATTCCATTAAAAAGAAGTAAATTTGTACTTTATTTTAAACTAAACACATTAGTATATAATGATTCATTTCTTTGGAAACGTAACAAGCAAAATATTTACGGTACAAACAGTAAAAGAATTATCAACAGAGGATATCTCTAAATTAAACTGGCTTTTGGGAAATCAACCAAAAATTGAACAAACATCTTTAGATGCTTTTTTTGTTGGTCCAAGAGTGGCTATGATTACGCCTTGGAGTACCAATGCTGTAGAAATCACTCAGAATATGGGAATTGAAGGCATTATAAGAATTGAAGAGTTTGAGGCTAAGGCTGAAGATTTTAGTGATTTTGACCCGATGATTTTGGAGAAGTTTAATGGATTGAATCAAGAGTCTTTTTCTATTGATATTCAACCAGAAGCGATCCTTAATATTGAAGATATTGCGGCTTTTAATGCGCAGGAAGGTTTATCATTAAGTGATGAAGAGGTTGCGTATTTGGATGGTGTTGCAAAGAAAATAGGAAGACCGTTAACCGACTCTGAAGTTTTTGGATTTTCACAAGTGAATAGTGAGCACTGTCGTCATAAAATTTTTAACGGAACATTTGTTATTGATGGTGAGGAACAACCGGTATCGCTTTTTAAGATGATTAGAAAAACGTCTGAAGAAAACCCTAACGATATTGTATCTGCTTATAAAGATAACGTGGCTTTTGTAAAAGGTCCTAAAGTGCAACAGTTTGCGCCTAAACGTGCCGATATTCCTGATTATTATACAACTGAAGAATACGAATCTGTTATTTCACTTAAAGCAGAAACGCATAACTTCCCAACTACGGTTGAGCCTTTTAATGGTGCAGCGACGGGTGCTGGTGGAGAAATTAGAGATAGACTTGCTGGAGGAAAAGGATCGTTACCGTTAGCGGGAACAGCGGTTTACATGACAAGTTACTCGCGTTTGGAAGAAAACAGACATTGGGAACAAAAATTTGAAGCTAGAGATTGGTTATACCAAACGCCAATGGATATTTTGATAAAAGCATCTAACGGCGCGTCGGACTTTGGTAATAAATTTGGACAACCTTTAATTTGTGGTTCGGTACTAACGTTCGAGCATAAAGAGAATTCGGCTTCAAGTGAATCGGCTCCAAGAAAACTAGGTTTCGATAAAGTGATTATGCAAGCCGGTGGTATTGGGTATGGAAAAGTAGAACAAGCTTTAAAAGATACACCAAAAAAGGGTGACAAAATTGTTATTCTTGGTGGTGATAATTATAGAATTGGTATGGGTGGTGCTGCGGTATCATCTGCAGATACTGGTGCTTTAGATTCTGGTATTGAGTTAAACGCGGTACAACGTTCTAACCCAGAAATGCAAAAGCGTGCTGCAAATGCAGTGCGTGGTATGGTAGAGAGTGAAGAAAACTTTATTGTTTCTATTCACGATCATGGTGCTGGTGGACATTTAAATTGTTTATCTGAATTGGTAGAAGATACTGGTGGTAAAATTGATTTGGATGCGTTGCCAGTTGGAGATCCTACCTTATCTGCTAAAGAAATTATAGGAAACGAATCTCAAGAACGTATGGGACTTGTGATTGCTGAAGAACATATTGAAACTCTTAATAAAATAACGGACCGTGAACGCTCGCCAATGTACACCGTTGGTGATGTGACTACAGATAATCGTTTTACTTTTGAGTCTGCAACGAAAGGTGATAAGCCTATGGATTTGGCGCTTGAGGATATGTTTGGAAGTTCGCCAAAAACAGTTTTAACAGATAAGACTGTTAAAAGGAATTATAAAAATTCAAGATATAAAACTAAGAATTTACAAATCTATTTAGAGCAAGTGTTACAACTTGAGGCTGTAGCTTGTAAAGATTGGTTAACAAACAAGGTAGACCGTTGTGTTGGCGGTAAAGTTGCCAAACAACAATGTGTTGGACCTTTACAAATACCGTTAAACAATGTTGGTGTTATGGCACTAGATTTTAATGGTAAAGAGGGTATTGCTACGTCTATTGGGCACTCGCCTATTTCAGGATTAATTCATCCGGAAGCTGGAAGTAGAAATTCTATTACGGAGTCCTTAACCAACATTATTTGGGCGCCTTTAAAAGATAATTTGGCATCTGTGTCGTTATCGGCTAACTGGATGTGGCCTTGCAAAAACGAAGGTGAGGATGCACGTTTGTATAAAGCGGTTAAAGCGATTTCGGAATTTTCGATTGATTTAGGAATTAATGTACCTACTGGAAAAGATTCATTATCAATGAAACAGAAATATGCAGATGGAGACGTTATTTCTCCGGGTACTGTTATTATTTCGGCTGCTGGTAACTGTAATGAAATTTCTAAAGTTGTGGAACCTGTTTTAAAACAAAACGGAGAAAGCATCTACTATATTAATATATCTCAAGATACCTTTAAATTGGGCGGAAGTTCTTTTAACCAAGTGTTAAACACGATTGGTAATGAGGCGCCAGATGTTACAAATTCGACTTTTGTAAAAAATACATTTAATACGATTCAAGATTTAATTAAAGTGGATAAAATTTCTGCTGGACATGATGTGGCTTCTGGTGGTTTAATTACAACATTGTTAGAATTGTGTTTTGCTAATGTTAATTTAGGTGCAGATTTTGATATCTCTGCTTTAAATCAAGAAGATTCTTTAAAAGTTTTATTTGCTGAAAATTCAGGGATTGTTTTTCAAGGTGATGCTTCGATTGAAACTGTTTTATTTGAAAACAATATTGAGTTCTTTAACATAGGAACTGTAAATGATTCAGCTACTTTAAACATTAAAAACAACGAAGACAACTTCTCTTTTGATATTAGTGCATTAAGAGATGTTTGGTACAAGACGTCTTATTTATTAGACCAGAAACAAACGGCCAACGATTTAGCTACAGATAGATTTGATAATTATAAGAATCAACCTTTAGAATATACATTCCCAAAACAGTTTACTGGAAAGTTACCTGTTTTAAAAGGAAAAAGACCAAAGGCTGCGATACTTCGTGAGAAAGGGTCTAATTCTGAACGTGAAATGGCAAACGCTATGTATTTAGCGGGGTTTGATGTAAAAGATGTACATATGACCGATATTATTTCTGGTCGCGAAAATCTTGAAGATATCCAGTTTTTAGGCGCTGTAGGTGGTTTTTCTAACTCGGATGTTTTAGGTTCTGCTAAAGGTTGGGCAGGTGCTATTAAATACAACGAGAAAGCAAATAAAGTGATTAAAAAATTCTTTGCAAGAGAAGATACACTTTCTGTTGGTATTTGTAATGGATGTCAACTTTGGATGGAATTAGATTTAATAAACCCAGACCATGAAGTTCACGGAAAAATGATTCATAATGATTCTCAAAAACATGAAAGTTCATTTACGTCTGTAAAAATACAAGAGAATAATTCTGTTATGCTTTCTACGTTGGCAGGAAGTACATTAGGAGTTTGGATTTCTCATGGTGAAGGAAAATTTAATTTACCTTATACTGAAGATAAATATCAAATTGTTGCTAAATATGGTTATGAAAGGTATCCTCATAATCCTAATGGTTCAGACTTTAACACCGCTATGTTATGTGATACAACAGGAAGGCATTTAGTAACTATGCCACATATTGAGCGTTCTACATTCCAATGGAACTGGGCAAACTATCCTGATGATCGTAAAGATGAAGCAACACCTTGGTTAGAGGCATTTGTTAATGCTAGAATTTGGCTGGAGAAATAATCAAGAAATTACATACAACTTCAAAAAAAAGTTTTTACTTTAGTAGAAGCTTTTTTTATGCCTAACGCCTAAACAATTACCATGCTCAAGAATCTATTATTTTGTTTTCTGCTGTTCGCTTCCTATTCCTTATTTGCTGTTCAATCTACGGAAGAACCGATAAAAAATTCTAACAAAGTAAAACGTTACCTATATAAAGATAAAATTGTAGCCTTAGAAAGATGGTATGGTGATGATAAAAAAGTAGACAGTGTTAAAACCTATTATAAAACAGGAGTCTTAAACGAGAAATTCTACTACTTAAAAGGAAAATATCATGGTAATTCCTATAAATACAATAGGAATGGTGAAAAATCTACGACTTGGTTATTTGATAATGGAAAACTTGTAAAACGTACAGATCATATTCTAAATTTCAATAAAAAAGATGAAGAGAAAGTAAAAAACCTACATGAACAACTCTCCATTTTAAATCAGAAAATTAAAGAAACCCCAAATTCTTTTAAATTACAATATAGCAGAGCCAGTATAAGGTACAAATTAGGAAACCATGTATTAGCCTTACGTGATTTTCATAATATGTCTCATTATATAAAGCGAATTGCTAAAAAGAAAAACGTAGCGCCTCCAGCTAAAATATTAGGTAATATCTACGATATTTCTGGTAGTATTTATCATGGTTATGAAATGGAAAACTATGCAACACATTATAAATTTAAAGCTACAGAAGCAGCTCCAGATGATACTCGTTTAACCTATAATTTAGGCAGTTATTTATACACTATAAAGTCTTATAGACTTTCACAATTATACTTAAACAAAGCTCTTGAAAAATGGCCAAATCATGCCTTTACACATCGTGTTTTAGCTGCTATGTATACCGATTTTGAAGATTATGAAAAAGCAAAACAATACATTGATATTGCTTTCCCTAAAGAAAAGAATTTATTAAAGTTTGGTTTTGGAAAAGTTGAAAGGGACATAAGGACCCTTAGAGGCTTTATATCTCATAAATTAGGAAATTCTAACGAAGGTATTGCCGATTTAGAGGAAGCTATAAATCTTCATAAAGACAACTCTTTCGCCTATAGAAACTTAGGTGTTGTTCACCATGATTTAGGGAATCACATTCTTGCTTGCGAATATTTAAAAAAAGCACAAACCTTAGGTTATGAAAAAATTCATGATAGGGGGGATGATTTAAAAAATTATTTAGAGTTTTCTTGTAATATTAATAATCAAATTACAGCCAAAGCTAGTTCTAAAAAAGAAGCTATAAAAACTGTTAATCCGTTAAACAAACCTTATGTTTTTCCTAATCCAGCAACAGATGTCATTTCAATAAAAAACATAACATTTTCTAATTACGGATACGCTATCTATAATTTTGAATCTAAATTAATGAAGCAAGATGTTACTCAAACCAATTCAATCAATCTTGCAGATTTATCAACAGGTTTGTACATTTTAAATATATTCAATAAAGGAAATGAATATAATTTTAAGGTTGTAAAAAAATAATTTTATCAAATTAATAAAGAATAAAGGTATTTTATAAAAATAAATTCCTTTTCTGTTCTCTTATTTGAAAATCTCATTTAATTTCATACTTTGCAATACGACAAATACGATTAATAGCAAATGACAGAAATTACAAGGATTTTCGATTTCCCATATTACACACTCAAAACATTCAATCTAACCAAAGCTTTCACCACTAAGTATAATGGTGAATGGCAATCTATTTCTTCGCAAGAATATGTTGACCAATCCAATGCAATTAGCAGAGGTTTAATTCGTCTTGGAGTAAAAGCTAATGACAAAATCGCAGTAATTTCTAGCAATAATAGAACAGAATGGAATATTGTTGACATTGGTATTTTACAAACAGGAGCACAAAATGTGCCTATCTATCCTACAATATCTTCAGAAGATTATGAATATATTTTAAATCATTCTGAAGCTCTTTACTGCTTTGTTTCTGACAGCGAAATAGCTGATAAGTTAAATAAAATAAAAAAGAATACTAAGTTAAAAAACGTGTATTCTTTTGATGATATTTCTGGAGAAAATAGTTGGACAGACATTCTAGAATTAGGAAACGATACCTCTAATCAAAATGAGGTACAATCCAGAATGGATATTGTAAAACCTAATGACCTAGCCACTTTAATTTATACATCTGGTACAACAGGAAAACCAAAAGGTGTTATGCTATCTCATGAAAATCTAGTATCAAATGTTGCTGCTAGTAAAAAAAGGGTGTCATTTAAACAGGGAGACTCTAAAGCTTTAAGTTTTTTACCTGTATGCCATGTCTTTGAACGCATGATTTTATATTTATATCAATACTGCGGCATAGAAATTTACTTTGCAGAGTCTATTGAAAAAATGAGTGATAACCTTAAAGAAATTAAGCCAACAGTTATGACTGCTGTTCCTAGACTTTATGAAAAGGTATATGATAAAATTATTGCTAAAGGGAGTGATTTAAGTGGAATAAAAAAAATATTATTCTTTTGGGCTGTAGATCTAGGTTTAAAATATGAACCATACGGTCAAAACGGTTGGTGGTATGAATTCCAACTAAAAATAGCTAGAAAATTAATTTTCAGTAAATGGCAAGAAGGTTTAGGTGGTAATCTAGAATTAATGGTTTCTGGTAGTGCTGCTTTACAACAAAGGCTTACCAGAGTTTTTGCTGCTGCCAATTTACCTATTATGGAAGGTTATGGTTTAACCGAAACATCTCCAGTAATATCTGTAAATGATACTAGAAATGGGGGTTTTAAAGTAGGTACAGTTGGTAGAATTATAGATAATGTAGAAGCCAAAATCGCTGAAGATGGGGAAATACTAGTTAAAGGTCCTAATGTTATGCTAGGTTATTTTAAAGATCCAGAAAAAACAAAAGAAGTAATGACTGATGGTTATTTTCATACTGGCGATATTGGAGAAGTTTCTAATGAAGGATTTTTAAAGATAACAGATCGTAAAAAAGAAATGTTTAAGACATCTGGAGGTAAATATGTAGCGCCAGCTCTTATAGAAAATCAATTAAAACAATCTCGTTTTATAGAACAGGCTATGGTGATTGGTGAAGGCGAAAAAATGCCTGCTGCTTTAATTCAGGTAAATCCAGATTTCATTAAAGAATGGGCGCACATGCATGATATTGAGTATATATCTTTAGAAAACATAATTAAAAACAAAAAATTAATTGGGCGCATTGAAGAAGAAGTTTCATCTTGCAATATGAATTTTGGTAAATGGGAACAAGTAAAAAAATTCGAATTAACGCCAGACATATGGTCTATTGATGCTGGGCACCTTACACCTACTATGAAAATGAAAAGAAAGATTATTAAAGGAAAATACTCAAGTATTATTGAAAAAATATACAGACCATAATTTTCTTTTTTATTATAAAAACTTGTACCTTTCTTAAATATACTATGCGTGCATAGTATATTTTTCGTATATTTGGATTTAACAACCTCTCAATATGAAAGACAAAACTATTGATTACGTCTTACGAACTACCTGGCTAACAGTAAATAAAATGTATAATGAAGAAGCTTCAAAGTTTGAAAGTACTATGGCTATAGGTTTTACATTACTAAGTATTGACCCTGAAAAAGGAACACCGTCTACTTCACTTGGCCCCAAAATGGGAATGGAAGCGACTAGCTTATCTAGAATATTAAAAACTATGGAGAAAAAAAAGCTGATTGAAAGACGTCCTAACCCACAAGATGGAAGAGGTGTTTTAATTTACCTTACAGATTTCGGAAAAGAAAAGAGAGATTATTCTAAAGAAAAAGTCCTCACGTTTAATGAAGCTATAAGAAAAAACATTTCAGAAGAGCAGTTAAATAACTTTTATGAGGTTGCAGAGCTAATCAATGATATGGTTACAAATAAAAAAATATATAATCAAGAGTAATTTTTAGTTAGATAATTATGAGTAAACGAATAATTAAAAAAATTGCAGTAATTGGATCTGGTATTATGGGAAGTGGCATTGCTTGTCATTTTGCAAATATTGGTGTTGATGTACTATTATTAGATATAGTTCCTAGAGAACTTAATGCTATTGAAACAAAAAAAGGGCTTACACTAGACAATAAGATTGTTAGAAACCGTTTAGTAAATGATTCTTTAAAGGCAGCTTTAAAGTCAAAACCATCACCTATATATCATCAAAAATTTGCCAATAGAATTACAACGGGTAATTTAGAAGATGACATAAAAAAGGTTAAAGATGTAGATTGGATTATTGAAGTTGTAGTAGAAAGACTTGATATAAAAAAGCAAGTATTTGAAACACTTGAAAAGCATAGAACACCAGGTACGTTAATTACATCAAATACGTCTGGTATTCCTATTAATTTCATGAGTGAAGGACGAAGTGACGATTTCCAAAAGCATTTTTGTGGAACCCACTTCTTTAATCCTGCACGTTACTTAAAATTGTTTGAAATTATTCCTGGACCAAAAACTGATGCTTCTGTATTAGATTTTTTAAATGGTTATGGTGAACAGTATTTAGGAAAAACATCTGTAGTTGCTAAAGATACTCCTGCTTTTATAGGAAATAGAATTGGAATTTTCAGCATAATGAGTTTATTCCATACCGTAAAAGAAATGAATCTAACTGTTGAAGAAGTTGATAAATTAACAGGCCCTGTTATTGGTAGACCAAAATCAGCAACCTTTAGAACTGTTGATGTTGTTGGTTTAGATACTTTGGTTCATGTTGCAAATGGCATTACAGATAATTGCAAAAATGACGAACAGTTAGAATTATTTAAACTCCCTAATTTCCTCAATACCATGATGGAAAACAAATGGTTAGGTAGTAAATCAAAACAAGGATTTTACAAAAAGACTGTTTCTGCAGAAGGTAAAAAAGAAATTTTATCTATAGACTTAAATACCTTAGAATACCGTTCTAAAAAAAGAGCGTCATTTGCAACTTTAGAATTAACTAAATCGATAGACAAAGTTGTTGATCGTTTTAAAGTTTTAGTCTCTGGGAAAGATAAAGCAGGAGAATTTTATAGAAAAAGTTTTGCTGCTCTTTTTGCATATGTTACAAATAGGATTCCTGAAATAACAGATGAGTTATATAAAATAGATGATGCTATGAAAGCTGGTTTTGGATGGGAACATGGACCTTTTCAAATTTGGGATGCTATTGGTGTTGAAAAAGGTATTGAAATCATGAAATTAGAAGGTTTAGAGCCAGCTACTTGGGTTAATGATATGTTGGCATCTGGAAGCAAATCATTCTATTCTGTTAAAAACGGTGCGACCTTCGCTTATGATATACCTAAGAAAGCACAAGAAAAAATACCAGGGCAAGATGCTTTTATAATTTTAGATAACATTAGAAAATCTAATGAAGTCTTTAAAAACTCTGGTGTTATAGTTGAAGATTTAGGCGATGGTATATTAAACTGTGAATTTCAATCTAAAATGAACACCATTGGTGGTGATGTTTTATCTGGATTAAATAGAGCTATAGATATAGCCGAGAAAAATTTTGAAGGGTTAATTATCGGTAACCAAGGCACCAACTTCTCAGTTGGCGCTAATATTGGAATGATTTTCATGATGGCTGTTGAGCAAGAATATGATGAACTTAATGGCGCCATTAAATATTTCCAAGATACCATGATGAGAATGCGTTATTCTTCAATCCCAACAATTTCTGCTCCTCATGGCATGTCTCTTGGCGGTTCGTGTGAATTATCTATGCATGCCGATAAAGTTGTGGCAGCAGCCGAAACCTATATGGGCTTAGTTGAATTTGGAGTAGGAGTTATTCCTGGAGGAGCTGGTTCAAAAGAAATGGCTTTAAGAGCTTCAGATACTTTTAATAAAGGTGATGTTGAATTAAACACACTACAAGAATACTTCTTAACTGTTGGGATGGCTAAAGTATCTACATCTGCTTATGAAGCATTTGATTTAGGTCTTCTCCAAAAAGGAAAAGATGTTGTAGTTGTTAACAAAAACAGACAAATAGCCACTGCAAAAGCACATGCTAAACTCATGGCTAATGCTGGTTATACACAGCCTATAAAACGAACAGATGTAAAGGTTCTTGGTAAACAAGCTTTAGGAATGTTTCTAGTAGGAACAGATTCTATGGAAGCGAGTCACTATATTAGTGAACACGACCATAAAATTGCAAATAAATTAGCTTATGTAATGGCAGGTGGTGATTTATCAGAACCAACATTGGTATCAGAACAATACTTACTAGATTTAGAACGTGAAGCTTTCTTAAGTTTATGCACAGAACGTAAAACTTTAGAACGTATTCAACACATGCTAAAAACAGGAAAACCATTACGAAACTAAAAACTAAGCTATTTGCCTTTAGTTTTTAGCTATTGGCACATTTTAATAAATAATTTGAGATGCTAGAAGCCAAAAGCTAATAGCCAAAAGCATATAAAGATGAAACAAGCATATATAGTTAAAGCATATAGAACAGCAGTTGGAAAAGCTTCAAAAGGTGTTTTCCGTTTTAAAAGAACAGATGAATTAGCAGCAGAGACCATTCAACATATGATGAAAGAATTACCACAACTAGACAAATCTCGTATAGATGATGTTATTGTAGGTAATGCTATGCCAGAAGGTGCCCAAGGTTTAAACATGGCTCGATTAATTTCATTAATGGGATTAGATTCTGTTGATGTACCTGGTGTTACTGTAAATAGGTTTTGTTCTTCAGGAATAGAAACTATTGGTATTGCAACAGCTAAAATACAATCAGGAATGGCAGATTGTATTATTGCTGGAGGTGCAGAAAGCATGAGTTCTGTTCCTATGACAGGTTTTAAACCAGAACTTAATTATGACATTGTTAAGGCTGGACATGAAGATTACTATTGGGGTATGGGAAATACGGCAGAAGCTGTAGCAAATCAATTTAAAGTATCTCGTGAAGATCAAGATGAGTTTGCTTTTAATTCGCATATGAAAGCTTTAAAAGCGCAGTCCGAAGATCGTTTTCAAGACCAAATAGCGCCTATAAATGTAGAACAAGTTTATATTGATACAAACGGAAAAAAAGCTACTAAATCTTATACAGTTACTAAAGATGAAGGCCCAAGAAAAGGAACTAGTAAAGAAGCTCTAGCTAAATTAAGAGCTGTGTTTGCTGCAGGAGGAAGTGTTACCGCTGGTAATTCTTCTCAAATGAGTGATGGAGCTGCCTTTGTTATGGTAATGAGTGAAACTATGGTTAAAGAATTAAATCTAGAACCTATTGCACGTTTAGTAAATTATGCTGCTGCTGGTGTTGAACCTCGTATTATGGGTATTGGCCCAGTAAAGGCTATTCCTAAGGCATTAAAACAAGCAGGTTTAAAACAAGAAGATATAGAGTTAATTGAACTTAATGAAGCTTTTGCATCACAATCTTTGGCTGTGATAAGAGAATTAAATCTAAATCCGGATATTATAAATGTTAATGGAGGAGCCATTGCATTAGGTCACCCACTTGGATGTACAGGTGCAAAATTATCAGTACAACTATTTGATGAAATGCGCAAACTTAATATGCAAGGAAAATACGGAGCAGTAACCATGTGTGTTGGTACTGGTCAAGGTGCTTGCGGCATATTTGAATTTTTAAAATAATACTACAACCCAAACTAAAATATAAATGGAAGCAACAGAAAAAAATTTACTTAGAGGCGGACAGTTTCTTGTCAAAGAAACTAAATGTGAAGATGTATTTACACCAGAAGATTTCAATGAGGATCAGCAAATGATGAAAGAAGCTGTTACCGAATTTGTCGATAGAGAAGTTTGGGCTAAAAAAGCACAATTCGAAAAGAAAGATTATGCTTTAACAGAATCTTGTATGCGTAAAGCTGGTGAACTTGGTTTTTTAAGTATTTCTGTACCTGAAGAATACGGAGGTATGGGAATGGGATTTGTAGATACCGCTTTGGTTTGCGACTATATTTCTGGTGCAACAGGATCTTTCAGTACAGCCTTTGGAGCTCACACTGGTATAGGGACCATGCCAATTACACTTTATGGAAATGAAGAGCAAAAACAAAAATATGTTCCAAAATTAGCATCTGGCGAATGGTTTGGGTCATATTGCTTAACAGAACCTAGTGCTGGTAGTGATGCCAACTCTGGTAAAACAAAAGCTATTTTATCAGCTGATGGAAAAACATATAGTATTACGGGGCAAAAAATGTGGATTTCAAATGCAGGTTTCTGTAGTTTGATGATTGTTTTTGCACGTATTGAAGATGATAAAAACATTACTGGATTTATTGTAGAATATGACCCTAAAAGTCCTAACGGAATTACCATGGGTGAAGAAGAACATAAATTGGGGATTCGTGCATCTTCTACAAGGCAAGTATTTTTTAATGAAACCGTTGTTCCTGTAGAGAACATGTTATCTACTAGAGGTAACGGATTTAAAATCGCTATGAATGCCTTAAACGTAGGTAGAATTAAATTAGCTGCCGCCTGTTTAGATGCGCAACGTCGTGTTATTACAGAGTCTATTAAGTACGCAAATGAGCGTATTCAGTTTAAAACACCTATTTCTAGCTTTGGTGCTATTCGTCAAAAAATTGCTGAAATGGCAACTAATTGTTGGGTTGGTGAAGCTGCAACTTACAGAGCTTCAAAAAACATAGAAGACCGTATTACACTTCGTCAAAATAATGGTAAAGACACCCATCAAGAAGCCGAATTAAAAGGTGTTGAAGAATACGCTATTGAATGTTCTATCTTAAAAGTTGCGGTTTCTGAATATGTTCAAAATTGTACAGATGAAGGTATCCAAATTTTTGGAGGCATGGGATTCTCTGAAGAAACTCCAGTTGAATCTGCTTGGAGAGATGCACGTATTGCGCGTATTTATGAAGGAACAAATGAAATTAACAGAATGCTTAGTATTGGTATGCTTATCAAAAAAGCTATGAAAGGGCATGTTGATTTATTAGGCCCTGCAACTGCTGTAGCAAATGAGTTAACTGGTATTCCTTCTTTTGATATCCCTGATTTTTCTGAATTGTTTTCTGAAGAAAAAAGCATTATTAAAAATCTTAAAAAATTATTTTTAATGGTAGCTGGTGCTGCATTACAGAAATATGGTGAAAAAATTGAGAAACATCAACAACTTATGTTAGCCTCTTCAGATATTTTAATTCAAATTTACATGGCTGAGTCTGCTATTTTACGTGCAGAAAAAATAGTAAAAAAAGAAGGTGAAGATAAAGTAAAAGAACAAGTAGCTATGGCTAAATTAAACCTTTTTCATGCTATAGATGTAATTGAAACTGCAGGTAAACATTCTATCATTTCTTTCTCTGAAGGTGATGAGCAACGTATGATGCTAATGGGTTTAAAACGCTATATTAAATACGTAAACATGCCTAACATTATAGAGTTAAGAAACATTATTTCAGATAAAGTAACAAAAGAAAACAAGTATTGCTTTTAATCTAATATGATAATTATTGAATATCCGTAATTAGGCATAATTATAAAAAAGGCTTATTTTAGATAAAAAAATAAGGATGAATATTTTCAGTTTTACAGCCCATTTTGATGGTGAGGAGTCCTGTCGTAATCACTTTAAGGCAGAGCGAGATAAA
>CALKXS010000083.1 GCA_938003745.1 uncultured Algibacter sp. | reverse complement strand
CTTTTATATATTTTTCATAATTACATCGATTACAGCTGTAACCTGATGACCACTTGAGCTCAGCTAAAAAACGATAACAATCTTCTTGAGTTTGGAGTTTATCTTTAAATATCTGTCTATCAAGTTCTTTTAAAATTTCATCTTATTAGGATTTGTATAGAATTTACAAAACAAAATACTCATATACAATTATTTGAGATCTAAATGGGTAACTCTATAAAATAATTTAAAAACCTGCATATCTAAGATACAATAATGTTAGCTTATTCAGGATCTCTCTTGATAAGATAATGAAGAAGTAATAATAAGCCTTTCTGAAAAAAAGTCATAACATAATAAATATCGTGATTTTTTTAGAATAACTTAAAAAAAACTGTTTCTTTAAACAAATTTTGGTACTAAAACCAAAAACCTAAATTGAAAAACAAAATACTTTGCTTAGCTTCTGGAGAGTAACTATATTTTACTTGAATTGGACCTACAAAAGTTTCCATAGCATAACCCAAACCATAACCACGATAATCTGGTAGAGTAAACCATTCACCAGATTCAAAAATATCATCATCAACATTTGCCCAATTTGCCTCAAGTAATATATGATGCTTTTTAAAGATTTCGTAATCTGCACTTAAATAAGCCATAACATAACTATTTCCCGTAAGCGATAAGAAATCATAACCTATAAACGGCACAAAATTATTTATTAAATTATTACCATAGCCTCCAAGTCCAAAATCTAAGGTTTGTGTTGATTTATCTCCAATTTTAACACCTCCGCTTGCACCAAAATTAAACGATAATTTGTCTATTGTATTAAACGCATAACCTATATCTGTTTTTATTATTGAAAAGCTTTCAAATGTTTCATTAAAATTTGACGCAAACAGATAAGTATGCAAATCACCGTTAAAACTCACTCCTTTTTTAGGAAAATATTTATTATCATAAGTATCCAATTTTAATTGCCCAAAAACACTTAAATAATCTGTTTTTTCAAAAACAAAATCGTCTTCTTGATTTCCATTAGAACTGATTGTTTCAGACTCAACCTCTAGACGTTTATGCTCTACTCCAAGACTTAGCGCAAAATCTTTTTTAAACAACGTTTGTACATAAAATTGATTGGTTTGATCTTGTATTTCTGCATCTATTTTACTCAAACCTATTAAACCCATTTGATCATCTTCCGATAGCAATCCAGCGCTAACGTTTTTATGAAATGTATTATATCTAGACCTTAGACCAACACTCCAATAAAAACCCTTATCAATTAAATATTCAAAATTATATCTAACATTATCTCCCAAAATAAAATCAAAAGACACCATATCATTATCAAAAAGCAATCTTTTATGGGTTAGGTTTATTAGAGCAGCACTTTTATATAAATCATCATAATGAATACCTAATTTTAAAAATGTATTTACTTTTGTTTCCTTTACTTCTGCTGTTAAATTATATGCATCGCTATCTTCTACTTTTTTAAGGTCGTATAGAAATAAATCAAAATTATTTGTCGCTATCAAATTATTTACACCTTGCGTAAAACTTTCATAACTTATCTTTTCGTTAGATTTTAATTTAAGCTTCCCTAAAACATAAGAGCGCGTATAATTATTTAAACCTTTTATTTTTGAAGACCTAATAGTAATACTATCTGTAGCTTGAACGCTTAACTTTGATTTTGAATGACTACCAACCAAATTATTTAAAAGCTCTAAATTTAACAAAGCCGCCGCCTCACCAAGGTCTATAATTTCAGAACCTTGATCAAATGAAACAACCGAATATTCTTCTATATCTGGTTTAATATAAACATCAGTTTTAGAAACCTTAGATTCCATAGCTTTAATAGATCTAAAATTATTGATTTGAAGCAACACATCTGGAGCCGAAACTAACTCACCTCTATCCATTAACCCATCTTGCACATCTACTCCAATAATAATATCCATGCCTTTAGCTCGCAATTCATCTATTGGATAATTATTCACCACACCTCCATCAATTAACATTTGACCACCTATGGTAACTGGTTGAAACAACGTAGGAAGCGCTCCACTTGCCATCATAGATTGCGTTAAACCTCCTTTGTCTAAAATAACAGATTTTCCTGTTTCAATATTTGTCGCAATGCAAAAGAAAGGTATTGGTAGCTTTTCAAAATCATCAACATCACTTACATGGAGTGTTAACCTTGACAATAAACTATATGTGTTTTGGCCTCTTGAAAGTGCAGATGGCAACTTTATTTTTAATTTATCGAATGGTAATGTTATGGCATATTTTTCAGAATTATTGCGCTCATAAAACACTTTTGATCCTCTTGGTAAATCGTCATTTATAATTTTATCGAAATCGATTTTTCTAAAAATAGAATCTATTTGTTTCCCCGAATAACCAGAAGCATACAAGCCACCTAAGATCGCTCCCATACTTGTTCCAGCAACATAATCTATTTTCACACCTAAGCTATCAATAATTTTAAGTACTCCAATATGCGCTAAACCTTTTGCTCCACCACCACTTAACACCAAACCTATTTTTGGTGTATTATCCTCTGTTTTATTTTGCGCTTTCGCGGAAAACATAGCGAGTAAGGATAAGGTTAGTATGAGGTGCTTTTTGTTCAAATTATATTTTTATTTATGATAATAATTATAAACCTTATTAGCTCTTGACACCCCAACCACATCTTCTAATTCATCTACTTTTGCATTAGCAACACGTTTGGCCGATTTAAAATGTTTTAACAATTCAACAACTGTTTTTTCACCAATACCAGGAATGGTTTCAAGCTCTGTATTTAACGCTGTTTTACTTCGTTTATTTCGGTGATGTTCAATTCCAAATCGATGTGCTTCATTACGTAACTGTTGTGTGATTTTTAATGTCTCGCTTTTTTTATCTAAATATAATGGAATTGGATCATCTGGATAAAACAACTCTTCCAAACGTTTTGCAATACCTATAATAGCAATGGTTCCTCTTAAACCTAAAGCATCTAAACTTTTTAAAGCAGACGATAATTGTCCTTTTCCGCCGTCAATAATTATTAATTGTGGCAACGGTTGCTCTTCATCTAATAATCGTTTATATCTTCTATAAACAACTTCTTCCATAGATGCAAAATCATCTGGCCCTTCTACTGTTTTTATATTAAAATGACGATAATCTTTCTTACTTGGCTTTCCATTTTTAAAAACTACACAAGCAGCTACTGGATGTGTTCCTTGTATATTTGAATTATCAAAACACTCTATATGCCTTGGCTCTTCAGAAAGTCTTAAATCCACTTTCATTTGCGCCATAATTCTATTAACATGCCTATCTGGATCTACTATTTTAATTTGCTTAAAACGTTCCATTCTAAAATACTTCGCATTACGAAGCGACAAGTCTAAAATATGTTTTTTATCCCCCAGTTTAGGAACTGTAACTTTTAAACTTTCACCCAAGCTAACTTCAAAAGGCACGTAAATCTCTTTAGATTTAGAATTAAAACGTTGCCTTATTTCGGTTATAGCCAATTCTAGTAATTCTTGATCGGTTTCGTCTAATTTCTTTTTAATTTCTAAAGTATGTGACCTTATAATTGAACCGTAAGACAATTGTAAAAAATTAATATAACCATAGCCCTCATCGCTCATAATAGAAAACACATCTACATTGCTAATTTTAGGATTCACAATAGTAGATCTTGATTGGTAATTTTCTAAAATCTCAATCTTTTCTTTTATTTTTTGAGCTTCTTCAAAACGCATTTCTTGAGCAAAATCCTTCATTTGCGTTTTAAACAAAGACAAAGAATCTTTAAAGTTTCCTTTTAAAATCTCTTTAATTGCTTTAATATTTTGATTGTATTCAACTTCAGTTTCAAAGCCTTCACAAGCACCTTTACAATTACCCAAATGATATTCTAAACACACTTTATACTTTCCAGCGTTTATTTTGTCTTCAGATAAATTAAGATTACAATTTCTTAAATTATACAAGCCTCTTATTAAATCTAATAAAGTATGTACCGTTTTTCCACTAGTATATGGCCCAAAATATTCACTACCATCTTTAAAAACACGACGCGTAGAAAACACTCTAGGAAAACGTTCTTTTTTAATACAAATCCAGGGGTATGATTTATCGTCTTTAAGTAAAACATTATATCTTGGTTTGTGCTTTTTAATTAAATTATTCTCTAGTAACAAAGCATCCGTTTCCGTCTCAACTACAATATGCTTAACGTTTACTATTTTTTTTACTAAAACACGTGTTTTACCACTATCGTGTGTTTTTGTAAAATACGAACTAACTCGTTTCTTTAGATTCTTAGCTTTTCCAACATAAATAATAGTCCCTTCTGCATCAAAATACTGGTATACACCTGGAGAATTTGGTAAGGTTTTAACTTGTATGTCTAGCGCAGGTATACTCATCTTATCAAAGGTAATTATTTTAATTTTTTATTGACAGATTCCTTGTTAATAAATCTGTTAAACTTTCACTCAAAACTCACATTCTCGCACGCTAATTTGCTACATTGCATTACTTTTTTAAAATTTTAAGCAAAAAAAATATAAGAATACTTAACTTTAAAGTCCAAAGCCAATACGATATTTTTTTCAGCAAAAAAGAGCAATAAAAATTTCGTTTAAATTAAAACAGCATGAATATTGTTATTCTTTCTAGAAACCCACAATTATACTCAACAGACCGTCTTGTAGAAGAAGGCATAAAAAGAGGCCATAAAGTTGAAGTTATAGATCCACTTAATTGTGACATAATAATTGAAAAAGAAAAACCAACTATTTATTATAAAGATAGATATTTAGATTATGTTGATGCCATAATACCTCGCATTGGAGCTTCTGTCACTTTTTATGGTTGTGCTGTGGTAAGACAATTTGAAATGATGGGAGTTTTTACCATAGTAACCTCAGATGCTATTCAACGCTCAAGAGATAAACTACGTAGTTTACAACGGCTAAGTAAAGCCGGTATAGGTATGCCTAAAACGGTTTTCACTAACTATTCTAGAGATGTTGAAGAAGTTATAGAGCACGTTGGAGGCACTCCAGTAATTATAAAATTACTTGAAGGTACACAAGGTTTAGGTGTTGTTTTAGCTGAAAGCCGAAATGCTGCCGAATCTGTTTTAGAAGCTTTCAATGGTTTACAAGCTCGCGTTATTGTTCAAGAATTTATAGCTGAAGCAAAAGGAGCAGATATTCGTGCTTTAGTTGTAGACGGACAAGTAGTTGGCGCTATGAAACGACAAGGTAAAGAGGGAGAATTTAGATCTAACTTACACAGAGGTGGTACTGCTAACATTGTAAAACTAAATCATGACGAATTAAAATTAGCAATGAATGCCTCTAAAGCATTAAAGCTTCCTGTTTGCGGTGTTGATATGCTTCAATCTGAAAGAGGCCCTCTACTACTTGAGGTTAATTCTACTCCAGGATTAGAAGGTATTGAAACTGCTACAGGTAGAAACATTGCAAAATCTATAATAACTTTTATTGAACGCAACAGCAAATAAATGTCTGAAACAAAAAACGATATACTACATATTTTAGGTGAAGATATTCATCCTGGAGAAAGCAAAGAAGTAAATTTTGATGTCGCCAATTTACATACATCAACACCAGTAAACGTCCCCGTAATTATAGAACGTTCTAAAAAACCAGGACCAACAGTATTATTCACAGCCGGTATACACGGAGATGAAGTTAATGGTGTTGAAATTGTAAGACAACTTATTGCAAAAGGTATAAATAAACCTAAACGTGGCACAATAATTTGCATGCCCGTAATTAACATTTTTGGTTTTATAAATTTAAAACGTGAATTTCCAGATGGCCGTGATTTAAATCGTGTTTTCCCTGGCACTCCCAATGGTTCATTAGCTAGTCGTGTTGCTTATAAACTCATAACCGAAGTTGTACCTCATACCGATTTAATTGTTGATTTTCATACTGGTGGATCTGGAAGATTCAATGCGCCGCAAATTCGTTTTTCAAAAGAAAACTCTAAACTGTATAAGTTAGCCGAAGCTTTTGCTCCTCCATTTGTTTTATACTCTAAAAATGTATCAAAATCTTTTAGAACATCTTGTTACAAACTAAACAAAGCACTATTACTTTTTGAAGGCGGAAAATCTTTTCATATTGATGATAAGGTCACAAATTCTGGAGTAAATGGCTCTAAACGCCTACTCAATCACTTAGAAATGTTAAGTTCTAAATTTAAAGCTTCTACCCCTAAAAACAAATGCGTATTTATTGATGAAAGCAAATGGCAACGCGCAAAATACTCAGGAATGTTTAAAGCCTCTGCTCCTATTGGAACCCACGTTGAAAAACATGATGTTTTGGGTAATATCACAGACCCATACGGTAAATTCAATTATTTTGTTAAGGCTCCAAACACAGGTTACATCATCAATGTAAACGAATCCCCTATTGTATATCAAGGTGATGCTTTATTTCATATTTCAACCAAAATTGAGTCTTAATAATGACAAAAACAGAGTTACGAAAAAAGTATAAAGCACTAAGAAATAACTTATCTGAAAACAACATTGAAGATTTAAGTTTATCTATTTCAAATCAGGTTTTAAAACTTCCTATTTGGGACTTTTCTTTTTACCATATCTTTTTAACCATTGAAGAACAAAAAGAAGTTAATACCGATTATATTTTGAATATTCTCTCCGGAAAAGACAAAAACATTTTAATATCTAAAAGTAATTTTCAAACTGGAGATATGGGTCATTTTTTATTAACCGATAATACAACTATCAAGAAAAACAAATACAACATACCAGAACCTATTGATGGTATTGAGATTTTAGATGATAAAGTTGATGTGGTTTTTATTCCGCTTTTAGCTTTTGACAAAACCAGAAACCGTGTTGGCTATGGTAAAGGGTTTTATGATAGATTTTTAAGCAAGTGTAAACCTGAGACTATTAAAATAGGCTTGTCCTTTTTCGAAATTGAAAACAACATTGAAGATACCTTTAAAGGTGATATTGAGTTAGATTATTGTGTAACTCCCGAGCAGGTTTATGAGTTTTAGAAATAAACTGACATTTTCCCACACCTAATTTTCAGTTTCCCTTACTCTTTTAATATATCCCGATTTTTTACCAACCATATAACCAAATAAAAAAATCACAACAGGGACTATTAAAACTAAGACTATTTGAGGAGCACCAATCAATAATGAAATCATAAACCTAATATTTAAAAATCAAATATACGGTTTCTCCTTGTTTTATGATGTAATTTTCCTTCTAATTCTTACAATTCTCACAATACGTCTCCCGTAAATAATCATCCTCTAATAACTGAAAAGTAATACCACCTTTTTCAACAGAATTAAACAACCTACAGAAACGTTCTTTATTCATATTAATAGCATTCAGCATAATGGTTCTATAATTCAAATCATTAGTTAAATCAATATTTACCATAGTTAAATTCAAATAATAGAAGAGTAAATTCTCATCAATATCGATACTTCTCGCTTTGCCTTCTAAAAGCTTTACAGATAAACCAGTATCTGCATAATAACTAAAAAACTGTGCTAAACTTAAATAATCATAATTAGAAAGTGTAAACTTCTTATAATTATCATTAATATAAACCACAGATTTATCTTTATTAGCATAATTTCTAGCTCTCATTAAATTTTCAGCTTTTATAATATGAAAATTCACCATCATTCTAGATATTAGTGATGGTTCTATATTATAATTTTTTAACACAATGATTTGATTTTTTAGCTTAATTTCATTTATTTCTAAAGCCTTAAAACGCCATAATTTCAACTTAACAGCAGCAATATTATATTTAACTTCGCCATCTTTTGGAACCAGCTTTTCCAATTCTAAAAGCTCATTATAAACAATCATAGCTTGCCTAACATTTAACATATATCTATATGCAGAATTCTTATTAAATATTTTAGCAAACTTGACTTGCCTTGGAATATTCATTTTTCTCAAAATAGATAACTCAGTCTCTTTTCCTTTTAGTTTTTCGAATATTGAATTTTGAATTTCCTTTGCTTCCTCAACCTTTTCGACAGCAATAACTTGATTAAATTTCGCTAATAAAGCATCAGCAGATTCTATTTTATACTTATCCTTTCTTTCTAATTCTAATTCTAAAACTGCTTTTCTGTGATGTTTTAAAACAGGTTCTAGTTCTTTTGAAACTACACCTATTACTTTAGCTTTAACTCCTTCTTTTGTTAACGATCTTAAATTAACATATTTAGTATCTTTAACATCATTAAAAAATTCCACCCAATTTTCAGAAGAAGACACTTGGGTTTTTATTGTTGATTTCTGAAACGATTGTAGAGCAGAAACAATACTTTTTGCTCGTAATTCTTGCAATTCTATATTTCTATCTTGACGACCTTCTATTGATGAATATGCTTTTATATTTATGTTTTTTATATCATAATCTGTCAATCGTAAAGAATCATAAATTGGTTTTATATCCTCATGAGAATAATTCGATTTATTCTTTTCAAATGGTATTTCAAACTTTAATGTTTTATTTCTTAAAACAAAATTTTCTTTTGCAGAAGACAGGATTTCCTTAGGGTTATAAGTGATAGAATCTAAAAACATACCCATATCTAATAATTCCCATGGGTACGATTCTAAATCGTAAATTGTATAATATTGACATAAGTTTTTATTACTCAGAAACAAGATATTAAACTCCAATTCATCATTTAAAAACTCTTCAGGAATTCTTCCTATATGAACACGAAATACATTTTCTCCCTTAGGTTTTAAATCACTTCTTAGTTTTTGTGAATAAACAGGTTTAAGTAAATAACCTTTTATTTGAGTTTTTTCAATAGTTTCTGTACCACAAGCATATCTATCTTTTAAAACAATATCTACAGCAATGCCATCACCAACATTTTTAAAAAGCAAATTAAACCACTTCTTATCATTTACTACAAAATAAAGATTGCCCCGCTCTCTCTTAATGGAAAACCGAACTTCTTTAGGCATTTGTCTAAAAATATTTAAACATTGTTGGCATTTTTCATTCCTATCGCTTCCAGAAAAAACAATATCATAGGTGTTTTGCGAAGTCACAAAACATAAATTTAATAGCAAAAATACTATTAAGAGGAGAGATTTAGCATTCATTAATTAACCGTTTAAGTTAATACATTTCAAGAAAGAAATACTTACTTGTAAGTAATTATTAGAATTAAGCAACTTTTTTAGGAAACGCCTTTTTATTAAATACAATAAGCATAATAAAACCTGTACTAATAGCCATATCTGCAATATTGAAAACAGGCTCGAAAAATGTAAAGTACTTACTGCCTATAAACGGAATCCACTCTGGCAAATAACCTTTAAATAAAGGAAAATACAGCATATCTACTACTTTACCATGAAGCAAGGAATCATAACCACCATCAGGAGGAAAGAAACTAGCCAATTGTCCGTGGCTATTATTAAATATAATACCATAAAAAACAGAATCTAAAATATTACCAAATGCTCCAGCAAAAATTAGTGCTATAGCTAAAATTAAAATAGTTGGTCCTTTTTTTATTGTAGTATCAAATAACCAGTATGCTATTCCAAATATAGCAACAACTCTAAATAAAGTTAAAGCTACTTTAGAAGTTCTATCTGATATAAAAGTTGCAAAGTCACTAATTTTTGTTCCCCAAGCCATTCCATCATTTTCAATAAAATATATCTTAAACCACTTAAAAACCTCAACACTATCATGAAGTGCAAAGTGTGTTTTGACATAAACCTTACTTATCTGATCGATAAGTAAAATTATAGTTATAAGTAAAATAGATTTTTTTAAAGACATTGTACTTAATTAGGAATAATAAAGAAAAGGTCTTTCCTTTAAGTCGAGACATTTTATTTATTATAGTACTTATAATTATTTTTGCATGTTTTTTGCCTCAATACTTAAAGTAGCATGCGGCACTAACT
This sequence comes from uncultured Algibacter sp., assembly GCA_938003745.1. Classification (GTDB taxonomy): domain Bacteria; phylum Bacteroidota; class Bacteroidia; order Flavobacteriales; family Flavobacteriaceae; genus Postechiella. Next base: position 4,327 of record CALKXS010000083.1, on the reverse strand, counting down.
CTAAACGCTTTTTATTTATTAATTTACCTGTTACACGACAAATACCATAACTCTTGTTCTCAATTCTTATTAAAGCATTTTTTAAATCACGAATAAACTTTTCTTGTCTAATAGCCAATTGCGAATTAGACTCTTTACTCATCACCGCGCTACCTTCATCAAAAGCTTTGAACGTAGGTGATGTATCTTCAGTACCGTTATTGTGATCATTCATATAGGCACTCTTAATAAGCTCCAAATCATGTTTTGCTTTTTCCATTTTTTCTAGAATTAGCATTTTAAATTCTGCTAAATCAGTATCAGAATATCTAACGGTAGTATCTCCTTCCATAATTTTTAATGTTTTTTAATAACTAGTTTGGTATTTACCTCATCAAAAGCAATATCTATACCACTATCTAATTCATCTTTAATTTCTAATTCTTCTGTTAATGTTTCCGTTTTAATATATTCGACATTAGCATGTATTGCATTAACTATATTTTCATCTTTTTGAAGCACTACATCTATTCTATCTGTCACTTCGAAACCTGAATCTTTTCTTAAATTTTGAATACGATTAACAAGTTCTCTAGCAACACCTTCTTTACGAAGACTGTCTGATATTTTAACATCTAAAGCCACTGTTAAAGCACCTTCATTAGCAACTAACCAGCCTTCAATATCTTGTGATGTAATTTCAACATCTGCAAGTTCCAAAATAATATTTTTTCCATTAACTTCAACATCAATATTACCATTTTGTTCAATTTTTTTGATGTCTTCTGAACTAAATTGCCTTATTGTATTAGCTATCAACTTCATATCCTTTCCAAAACGAGGTCCTAATGTTTTAAAATTAGGCTTAATTTGTTTTACAAGTATATTCGATGCATCTTCTAAAAGTTCAACTTCCTTAACGTTTACCTCATGTTTTATCAAACCTGAAACTGCTAATATTTCTTCTTTTTGTTGAATATTATCAATAGGAATCATAATTTTTTGAAGCGGTTGGCGTACTTTAATCTTTTCTTTAGCTCTTAACGATAATACTAAAGAAGAAATTGTTTGTGCAGCTTCCATTTTACGCTCTAAGCTTTTATCTACAAAAGCTTTGTTATAAACAGGAAAATCTGCTAAATGCACACTTTCAAAAGCTTCTCTTTTAGATACTGAATTTAAATCTAAATATAATTTATCCATAAAGAAAGGGGCTATTGGAGCTCCTAATTTAGCAATAGTAACCATGCATGTATACAACGTTTGGTATGCCGAAATCTTATCGGCTTGATAATCGCCTTTCCAGAAACGTCTTCTACTCAAACGTACAAACCAATTACTCACATAATCTTGCGCAAAGTTTGAAATAGCTCTAGCCGCCTTTGTTGGTTCATAATCTGCGTAATAGACATCTACTTTTTGGATTAACGTATGTAATTCCGAAAGAATCCAACGGTCTATTTCTGGACGTTCTGCTAAAGGAATATCTGCTTCGGTATAACTAAATTTATCAATATTTGTATATAAAGTGAAAAATGAATACGTATTATAAAGTGTACCAAAAAATTTACGTTTCACCTCTTCAATACCATCTAAATCAAATTTTAAATTATCCCAAGGGTTTGCATTAGCAATCATATACCAACGCGTAGCATCAGCGCCATATTCACCTAAAGTATCAAAAGGATCTACAGCATTACCAAGACGTTTAGACATTTTTTGTCCATTCTTATCTAACACTAATCCATTAGACACTACATTTTTGTATGCAACTGAATCAAAAACCATGGTTCCAATAGCATGAAGTGTATAGAACCAACCACGAGTTTGATCTACACCTTCAGCAATAAAATCTGCAGGATAGGCTTTATTATCGTCAATTAGCTCCTTGTTTTCAAATGGATAATGCCATTGTGCGTATGGCATTGAACCAGAATCAAACCAAACATCAATTAAATCGCTTTCGCGGAACATTTTCTGTCCTGACGGTGATACTAATGTAATTTGATCTACAATATTTTTATGCAAATCTAATTTTGCATAATTTTCTTCTGAATTATTACCAACTTCAAATTCTGCAAAAATATCTTCAGCTAAAACACCAGCATCGATTGCCTTTTTCATTTCGGCTTTTAGCTCTTCAACAGAACCAATACATAATTCTTCCTTACCATCTTCTGTTCTCCATATTGGTAATGGAATTCCCCAATAACGAGATCGAGATAAATTCCAATCATTTGCATTTGCCAACCAGTTACCAAAACGACCCGTACCAGTAGATTTTGGTTTCCAGTTAATAGTATCATTATGCTTAACCATTTTTTCTTTCACATCTGTAACCTTAACAAACCAAGAATCTAATGGGTAGTATAAAATTGGTTTATCTGTACGCCAACAATGTGGGTAACTATGCTTATATTTTTCAACCTTAAAGGCCTTATTTTCTTCTTTTAGTTTAATAGCAAGCTCAACATCAATAGAACGCCCTGGCGCTTCACCGTCATCATAATATTCATTTTTCACATACTTACCTCCAAACTCAGCCATTTCTGGTCTAAACTTACCTTGTAGATCTACAAGAGGCACTAAATTACCATTATCATCTTTTACCAATAACGGTGGCACTTCTGGTGTTGCTTGTTTTGCAACCAAAGCATCATCTGCTCCAAAAGTTGGTGCAGTATGCACTATTCCTGTACCATCTTCTGTAGTTACAAAATCTCCAGAAATAACCCTAAACGCATTTTTAGGATTATCATTTGGTAATGCATATTGCAATAATTGCTCGTATTTAATACCAACTAAGTCTGCACCTTTAAATTCTTTTACAACATAAAACGGGATTTTCTTGTCTCCTTCTTTATATTCTAAAAGCGCAGATTTCTCTTCAACTTGATTAAATTGTTTTCCGCCAAACTGCTTATTAACTAAAGCCTTAGCCATAATTACATTAATAGACTTAAATGTATATTGATTATACGTTTTTACTAAAACATAATCAATTTTTGGCCCAACGGTTAACGCTGTATTACTTGGCAATGTCCAAGGTGTTGTTGTCCATGCTGTAAAATGAATGTCTCCTTCATTTTGTAAAAAATCTGGCAACGTACTTTCTATAGCTTTAAACAGAGCAACAATAGTTGTATCTGTTACATCTTGATATGCTCCCGGTTGATTAACCTCATGTGAGCTTAATCCCGTTCCTGCTTTTGGAGAATAAGGCTGAATCGTATAGCCTTTATACATTAATTTTTTAGAGTAAATCTCTTTTAACAACCACCATACACTTTCCATATACTTAGGCTCGTAAGTAATATACGGATCATCCATATCTACCCAATACCCCATTTTTTGAGTCAGATCATTCCATACATCAGTATAACGCATTACTGCTTTACGGCAGGCAGCATTATAATCTTCAACAGAAATAGTTTTACCAATATCTTCTTTAGTAATACCCAATTCTTTTTCTACACCCAACTCGATAGGTAAACCATGTGTATCCCAACCAGCTTTACGCTTTACTTGGTACCCTTTCATGGTTTTATATCGTGGAAAAATATCTTTAATAGCACGAGCTAAAACATGGTGTACTCCTGGAAGTCCATTTGCAGATGGAGGTCCTTCAAAAAACACATATGGTTCTGCATTTTCTCTAGTCCTCACACTTTTCTCAAAAATGTTATTCTCTTGCCAATATTGTAGTATCTCGTTTGCTACGTTTGGTAAGTCAAGTCCTTTATATTCAGGAAATTTCGCGCTCATTTCTTCTCAATTCTTATAAGAATGCGAATTTAAGAATTTATCCTTAAACGGATAATTATTATAATAAAAAAAGCCAAAACATTTATTTTGGTTTTTTTATTATTTAATAGGTTTACCCGTTTAGATCTCGTTTAGTTGAATTAGCTTGAATGCAATGGGCTTTTTCAAGACAAATCGCTCAATTATTTTATCTAGAATGGAAGTTCTATGGTTTCTTCTATTGAATCTAAAAAAATATTCGTCAATATATTTTTGAAAATCTTCTGTTAATGGTTTATGTCCACTCCACCCATCTGCTAATATATTTGCATCAGCCTTCATGTGGGAATCAAATATTGGTTTTAGCGAAGCAGTACTATACTCATAAATACCTTTAGAATAAGCACTTACAGACTTTCCTTCACGATATTCAACGGCTATAACTACTCTTGCCTTTTTTTTGCTTTTACTACGACCTTGCTCTCCTTTTTGAGGGAGACCTATTTCAAATTCATCAACGTGTACATCCCTTTCTAAAGGGAATTGGTCATTACTTTGCATAGCTAGTTGTACTTTTTAGCGAAATCCCCATGCCGTTTTTTGG
>CALKXS010000082.1 GCA_938003745.1 uncultured Algibacter sp. | reverse complement strand
TTATTCTAAATTTAATTTGGTTTGTAAATCTACTGTTTAATCTTTAAGGTCGCAATTTGTGACCTTAAAGATTTCTGAGTTTTATCCCATAGGATGCAGTTTCTCTATTTGTTTAGATAAATCTTCGATGTCTTCACTTTGATAACGTTCTATAGAATCAATCCCTTTATGTCCGCTTAAATATTGAGTTTCTCTTAATCCGTAGTATTTAATCCAATATACTATTCTACTTTGCCTTAGTTGTTTTAAAGATTGATAGTTAAATTCTAATGCTTTGGTTTGTATAACTAATGTTTTATGTATTTGCCCTAATTGTTTTGCTAAACGTTTTAAGGCTTTAGCTTGTGGTAAAAACAACTGTTCGCCTTGTTCTTTATGATTTGTAATGTAATTGTGCAAAGGAATAATCTGGTGTGCTTCTAATTGTAATATTCTACTATTCTTTAAATATTTTCCTGATGCTATATAAAGTGTTCCTTTTTCTAAATCTACATCTTCTAGTTTTAGATTCACGAGTTCTTTAAGCTCTAATCCTTGATAAATAATAAGACTGAGTAATAATTTATCTGAGTATTTATAATAATTAGCAGCTAGTGTTTTGTAATGTTTATACAATGTATTTAAGTCTTTTTCATTGAGATATAATTTAGCTTCTTGTTTTCCATGTCGCAATCTTACGTTGTTGGCTATATTGGTTATGTCTTTATAGTTATAATAGAGTTCTATAGACTTTAGGTGTTTATTTATAATCACATTGCTTTTCCCTTGTGCTTGTAAATAACCTATATAATTCATTAAATGGGTGTATCTAGTTTTGGTTAAAGTAAGTTTGTTTTCTTGTAGCCAATTTTCATAATACACAGCATTTTTACTGTAATAATTCACGACTTCTTTTACGTAACCTTTGTTTTTCAGATGAAGATAAAAAGTGTCTTTTTCCATAATTCATTATTTTACTAAGCCTTCTTTTAGAGTAACCCTAACATATCTTTGGGTAGTCTGCAGATTCCTGTGTCCTAAAAACTGTTTGATATGTTCTATTTTCACGCCTTGTTCTAACAAGTGCGTAGCAATACTATGGCGTAAACAATGGGGCGTAATTATTTTTGTAATTGCAGTAGGTTCTAAAATTCTTATTAAGCGTCGCCTAACTGTTTTGGTTGTAAAGTTTTTTGTTTTACTGCCCACTAAAAAATAATATCCGTTTGGATTGATTACAGGTCTTGCATAACGTTCGTAATCTTTTAAAACACGTATTACTTTGCTGTGTATGGGTACATATCTGCCTTGTCTTGTTTTTCCTGGTTGCACATATAATAATTGTTTGTGGTAGTCTAAATCTTTTACTCTTACTTTGGTAACTTCTTCACAACGTAACCCACAGCTATAGAGCAGGTGTAACATGGTTTTATCTCGCAGACCTATTGGTGAATCGTCTAAACTTTTAAATAGTGAATTCACTTCTTTTTTAGTGAGTATATCACGAGCATTTGGTATTTGTTGTTCTATGGTTACTGCATTAAACCCAATGGTGTAATGTTCTGTATTTTGAATAAACTTGTTAAAGTTTTTTATAGCTAACAAACAGCTTCTAATATAGGTTGTAGAGAGGCTAAGCCTCATTAATTTTTGATGATAACTATCGATATGAGTATTTTCTATTTGGTAAATACTAGTAATTTGTAAGCTTTGTAATTCATTAAAAAAATAACGAAGTTTATAGGTATTGCTTTTTACCGTACTCTTTGCATAACCTAATCGAATGAGCCATTCTTTAAAACCATCTACATAATTTTGGTAATAATTATTTAAAGGCCGCTCTTGTTTTTGGTCTTTTTTCCCACCCACTATCATAACAGTTTGATTTTAAAAGGTTTTACTCGGTAACGGATTCAATTATCCACCTATTACCCAGCGTTACCCACTACCGAGCTTTTTATATTTTCTAAAACTATGTTTAGCGAGTTCATACTTTCTTTAAGTGCTTCGTATTCTTTTATGCTTATAATTTCATATTCATACCCTTGTTTTCTTGGATGCCCTCCAATAACTTTAACTAAATTGTATTTACTAAGTATGGCTAAATAATATTTTACATTGTTAGGACTCATTCTAAAGGCGGTACGGATTTGTTGGCTATAAAAAGTAGTTTTGTTTTCTTTTGCCAAATGCCGTTTAACGGCCTCAAAAAAATCTCTACAGCCTTTTGTGAGTTCATCACTTTTAGTCAATAAAACATCCTTTAATAATCGGTTGGCGATTTCTATATCCTCAATCGTAGTTTCTATGTAACCATCTTTTTTTTGTCTTTGTAACTGGTGGTAGAAGGTTACGGTTTCAATAAAAGCTAAATAATGAGCATTGGTTCTTAAGGGTTTAAATATGGTTTCTGGTATTTGTAATTGTGGGGCATAGGGATTACGGACTTTTACAGGTTCTAGTACACTTTGTACATCTTTTAAAAATTCTTTGGTTTCTTTTTCTTGAGCTTTATTTATTAAACCTGCAGATAGGTTTTGTTGGTATTTTATAATCGCTTGTTTTTGTGTTTGGGAGTTGTCTAAATAGATTAAAATACTTCGGTTGGCATTATCTTCGTATATTTTTTCTTTGGTAGTGGTTCCGGCTAAGGTTATAGGCCCTTCTACTTGTAGGGTTACGGTTTTTAAGTTGCCTTTACTGTCTTTTATGGGTAAGGTTTTGCTAATGCGTTTTTTGCTCATTAACTCTCTAATAGCATACAGTATTTTATCGTCTTGTGCACCATCTAAATCTTCTATTAAAATGAGTTTATTTTTTAGTTCGGTTCTATCAAAATAGTATAGGGCATTTTCACTTAAAGCAGTCATTTCTAGTTTTTGGTCTTCGGGGATGAGTTCGCTTATTTTTTCTTGCAAATAGGTTTTTCCTGTTCCTGAAGCTCCTAAACTAATAATGTGTAAAGGCTGTTCTCTAAGTCTGCTTGTAAATACGAGATACATTAATAGGCGGTTATCAACTTCGCCTACCAAACCTGTTTTCCCTATGAGTTCATTGGTTTTTTTTAGTAAGTTTTTAGATTTTAAAAAGGCTATGGCTTTTTCTTTTCTAATGACACTTAATGTCCGTTTTTTAATAGCTTCGGGTTGATTGACCTCTATTTGTTTTAGTCGGTAATTTTCTAATTCTCCTATTAAATTATACAAAGCGTACTGTACTTCCTTTGTGCCTAATTCTAAGCGTTCTGCTAATTTTCTAATGAGTTTGGTTACATCATCATCGTTGTATAAATCGATGTTACTTTGGCGTAGGGTATGCAATGCACTTGGGGTGTCTTTTTTTTGTAGTCGCAGGGTTACTTTTAGTTTGTCTAGGTTGTGCAATGGGATGCCTCCTAATACAGCTACTTGTAATAACCCGCTTTGATAAGTGATGTATTCGGGGTTGTTGGTGTTTAAATGGTTACTAGTTATTGGGGGTTGGTTATTAGGTTCGTTTGTTTGGTAAATGACTTGCCTTTCTTCTATTAAATGGTTGAGTATGTCTGCTTCGTGCCCTTGTAATAAACTGTTAACGTCTTCTTCATTGGGTATATTTACTTTGCTAATCGCTACGTTTGGTAATAGCTCATGTAACTTTTTAGATATTGTTTTATAAGCTTCTTGTCCTGCATTATCTCCATCAAAAAATAGTATGATTTCTTCTAGTTTTCCTAATTGAATCACAGCATCGGTGTGTTCTTTAGTAAATCCATTTGTTCCATATAGAGCTAATACTTGGTAATCTGTATATTTTAATAAGGTTCTGGCATCTATGATACTTTCTGTTAAAATTAAAGTTGTGGTTTCTACAGGTGGGTAATTTGGATATAAACCTTGTCTATCGGTTAAATAATAATGTTTGCCTGTCGACGCTATCGACCTTCCATAGAAACTTACAGTTTTGTTTCCCTTATCTTTTAATGGAAAGATGATACAGTTTTTTAGTTGTTTAAATTCTCTACCATTATTATAGCCTTGTTCTAATTTAACATCGTAGATATTTCTGCTTTCTAAATAGGTAACAGCCTTTTTACTACGATGTAGGTTTTGTTTCATTTTGGTAAAAGCCTCCTCTAAATCTAAGCCAAAAGGCAGAGATTGTGTATCTGAGAGTTTCGAGGAAACTTTTAACCTTGTATCTATTAAGTTCGTTAATATTGCTGCTTTTTGTAAAGCTTCATGTTTGGCTTGTGCTGAACTTGTTTCAGTATCAAATTCCATATCCTGAATAAACTGTATAACATCACCTGTTTTGTCACAACCAAAACAATGGTAAGTATTGGTTTTTGGATATATTTTTAAACTTGGTGTTTTATCATTATGAAACGGACAACATAATTGATTGGTCTTATTAGGTTTTAAATTGTAATGATTTAAGACCGTTTCTATATTTAATCTTGCTTTAATATCCTTTATCTCCATTTTTTTAAAAAAAGTTTAATCTGATAAATACCTCACAAATCTAACTCATTTAACTTTTACGAACAAGAGTTATCATAATTGTTTTTGACTTATAAGTAGTCTATATTTGCGTAAAACTAGTATTTAACTCATAAAAACGAGGTATTTATGGCTTTTGCAGATAGATTGAGCTTTGCTCGTAAACAGAAAAAAATTAGGCAAGCAGACTTGGGTAAACTTGTTGGTACCTCCGGTGATATTATTGGTAAATATGAAAGAGGTGAAAATACACCTTCTATTGATGTTGCCACTAAAATAGCGGATGCATTAGGAGTTACTTTAGATTATTTGGTTAAAGACGGGGCTTATGACCAAATAGATAAAGAAACCTTACAACGTTTAAAGGATATACAAAAACTCTCCAAAGAAAGTAAGGAGCATGTATTTGCTTTACTTGATGCCTTCATTAAGCAATCTAAACTACAAGTTATTTTATAAAACACAAAAACCTCCTAGAATTTTAACTCTAAAAGGTTTTATATTGTCTTGCTTACTCTTATCGCCACTAGTTACAAACTAGCGGTAGCCATACTACGGAACAGCGGGGCACAGTTAAGTAAATACTACATATGAAATTTTTGTAACCAAACCATTAGCGTTAAATTTAAACGAAAGAATTGCATAGTCCTGAATATTAACAGTTATATCATCATTTATTTCTTCATGATTTTTGAATTTATTCTTTACTTCAGAGATTGTTGCTCCTATAGTAATATCATTAATAGATAGTCTTGTGTCTTTTATGTTAATATTAGTTATTGCATAAGACTCATCTTTAAAATCTATATCTGATAAGCCATACTTATAGGTGTATGTATTGTATCCAAATTCTTGAACAATTTCTGAGCCTCCTTCTGAGATAGAATCTGGAGCTCCAATTTTAGATATAATTTCATTTTGATTAAATTCGTTAGAAATATTAAAATCATTAACAAAATATTCCTGAGCCGTAGTTGTTTTACAAGAAATCAATATTGTTAAAAAAACTAAGTTTAGTGTAATTTTAATTATATTTTTCATTTTTTATTAAATTTATTAATCACAAGATGTTCCTTTTCCAGTTGTTGTATTTATAGTTGAGTTAAAACTTTCTATTGGGTCATACCTTTGAGTATTCTTAATATAAAAAACCTCCTAGAACTAAAGCTCTAAAAGGTTTTTATTGTCTTGCTTACTCAAAACGCCACTAACTAGAAAAGCTAGCGGTAGCCATGCTGCGGAACATCGGGGAATAAAATACTATAACGGAAAGTAGTACTTCAAACTCATTGCTAATAAATTATTATCTTTGGCTTTATATATATCAAGGCTAACTGACATGGGATAATCATCAAAATCAGCTTCTGCTGTTAAACTTAAACCAAGAGGGCTTGCACTTACATTAACACTATTACTATTATCATTATTTATTTGTGCTAAAATTGCATTTGTTATTTCTGTTTCATTTACACGATTAGCAAAAATATCTGGAAAGTTAGTTCTACAGAAACTTAATATATCTATATCCGTGGCATCATTCACATGAATTTTAAAACGGTATTTTTTACCATAATAATTACCTCTAATATCTTCTTCTTCATAAGTAATTGAGGTTATTGTAGTATTTGTACTTTTTTGCTCTTTGCTGTTTTTGCCACAATAAATTAATGTAATGAGTGATATACACCCTACTAAAAATATTTTCATTTTATTCATTTTTAATTTTTATTAATCACAATTTTTTATATCACAATCCTCAACATCTACTTCAATATGATAGGCATCATCGTCACTATTTCCTGGATGTAAAATTCTATGAACCGTTCCTTCTTCAACCGCTTGCTCGACAGCCGAAATAAAATCTGCACGCTTATTGATATCAACAATAGAGGAAGGAGCAATATCTACTGTTGTTCTTACATCTGGATCAGAACAATGATTTGACACATTATTCGGGCCTAATTCATTAATCTTGTCCAACATAGCTTGTTTAATTTCATCATCTGCTTTACCAGCTGCTTTTTCTGCCACATATACATCAATTACCTTATCTCCATTAGATCCATAAAGTGCTTTTTGTTTAGCTACTCCTTTTATTTTTGTATAATTAAACATTATTCTAGCTTGATCTTCTGGAGTTCTTGCTCCACTTGATATTAGAAATTCATCAATACCTGCTTCATCTGCTAATTCTTTTAACTTTTGAAGCGAACATTCGTTTATATTCTCTGTATTAACATTAGAACCGTATTCAACTTCTACATTACAGGGGTCTGGGGAATCGTCTGGTTCACATTCACCATTTGAATTCCTTACATCTCCTTCTTCACATGGAATACATTCACCATTATTATCTTTCTCTTCACACTCGACACAGCTTCCTTCTATATCTTTTTCTTGACCTTCTTCACATTCATTTGAATCACCACATATACCTATTTGCTGAGAAAGCCACCAATTACCTTCATTGTAACAGTTATCATTATGATCCCCACCTCGAGTTACTCCACTACATGGTTCGCACACTAATTGACCTGAATCTTCGGCTCCCCATCCATCACCATCTTTATCTTCGTAGCACATTATCTTCCCTTCATTAGCGTTGTTTGTACAAATTCCACATTCGTTTTTCGTTTTTAAATCCACATTGTCATCATTACAATCTTCCGTAGGATTTGGGTTTGTTCTGCTAAGTTTAGGGTCATTATTAACAACCTTAGGGCATTTATTCCCTGTACCTTTTACATACCAACCATCGGTATCTTTGTCTTCATAAAAAGGCAATCCATCGGTATGACAACACGGGTCTTCTGGACAGCCATCACCATCACCTTTACCTGCTTCTTTTGTCCATTTATCTCCTGGTTTTTCACAGCTTTCCTTTTTATCTGTATACCAGCCATCACCATCAAAATCGTAATACCACGTGGTCTTGCCTTTAACATCTTTCTTCGTATCATCACAATCAATACCGTCACAAAAACACGGATCGTAATTAGTTTCACAATCATCATTATTATTCCAATCGTCAGGAGGGGCACAATCCTCGGGGTAACATTCGCAATAATCATAAGAGTTACTAAATGGGTCACAAGAATCTCCCGTGTCTTGATATCCCCCAGGGTTATAAACACCGTGAGTACGACCTGCAGGCTCATCCCATTCTGAATGGTCATGTCCATGAACACATAAATCGGCATCGGGGTTGTTTGCTAAATACTCTTCATATTCTTCATTCGTATAGGTGTCAAAATATTCATCATAAAAATCTTCCCCGTCTATATCCCCATCTCCATCATGATCTTCGATATCATTCCAAGGGTCATCATCATTATTTACATGATCTGTATAATCTTCCCAATCATCATGTATATTATCTTCATCACCCCAATCTAGCCATTCATCCATATCCCAATCCAAATCAATTTCATCAAAATCTTGCGCATTTGCTGTATGAATTCCGGTTGATAAAATTAAACCAAGAACTATAAAAACTAATATAACCTTATTTTTCATCTTGATATTTTTAATTTTCTTTAATTATCATTCTAGTATACAATTGATCTCCCGCCATTAATCTAATTACGTACAAACCTTCAGGTAAACTAGAGTTGACTGGAATGCTGTATGTATAGTCTCCTGACTCCTGCCATATGGTAGGTTGTATTATTGTTTTATTTGTGCCGTGCAAATCAATTAATTCCACATATGCATTACTTGAAGTTTCTAATTGATATTGTATAGTAAGATGCTCATTAAAAGGTATAGGGTAGAGTTTTATAAACTGATCTTCTTGCTCAGCTAAAGCTAGTATTACTTCTTCATCTAATTCGTTTCCTTCAACTCCTTCAGGCTTCAAAACCAAATTTACAGGCTTGCCATACTCTTTCCATTCTGGAATATAAGAATCTAAAACTCCAACAAGGTAAGTAACTCCTTGGTATTTGTATTTTTGTAATTGCAAAGAAAGGAAGTTATAATCTAAGTCTAATTGTTTTGGATGCTCAGCATACAATCTACTCAAAGTTACTGTTTGTGTTACATCTTCTAGGTAAAGTGTTTCATCTTGCCAAATTGCCGTTGAGCTTAATTGTTGATCAACAAGTTCAGTCTTAACATTTATTGCCTCGGTTTCAGGATTTATTTCCACTGTTACATCAATCGGAATAACACGCTCTTTGTAATTTCCAGACCAATCATATTGTACAAATTTGCCTTTCCAAACGCCTTTTAAATCTTCAAATTCAATATTTTCCTCTGGGTAATATTTCAACTCATCTTCAGTTTGATTAACAACCTCAGGGCTCATTGGATTAGAGTCAGGAGAGTCCGAACTTAAACTTTCTTCTGTCTTTATCTCAAGCTTTTCTTTTTGCTCATTTTTGATATAATCTATTAATGTTTTACTGTTAAATATAGGGTTGTTTAATAGAACCTCTGTAGCCTTCTCTTCATTGGCGGGAACACCATACCCCAAATAATAGCACAATCCTAAAAAATGACGAGCCATAGAATCTGTACTATGCTCAAACCAATATATCGCCTTTTGATAATCTTGTTCAACACCAATTCCTTTATAGTACATATAACCCAGAGCATAAGCTGCTTTTTGACTACCGTTGGAACTTCCTGCTTCAAACCATTCAATGGCTTTATTAAAATCAATTTTAAGTCCTGTTCCATATTTATACAATCTACCTAAATTGTATTGGGCATTTGCATATCCTTGATTTGCAGCCCTTAATATATATGTAACTGCTTTTTTATTATCCTTTTCTACACCCAAGCCATTTAGGTAACATACTCCAAGGAAATTTTGAGCCTCAGCATTACCATTTAAAGCGCATGGTTCAATTAAACTAAATAAAGCCGTTTTATCTTTAAAAGGATTTGAACTTCTTAATTCTTGCTTTACTCTTTGAATTTTATCCTCACAAGAATCTTGAGCTTTGACAATGGAAATAGAATTACAAAAAATAAGAATTAGCAATAAATATCTACTCATAATATTTGTTTTTTGATAAAGAGAGGATGTTATTTAATAAATTAAAATTCGTATTTAGCACCACCTTTTTTGTTAGAATTATCTACATCTATTTTATAACTGGACATTAGCTTTCTATATTCCTTTTCAAAGTAAAACTGTAAAACACTTAATTTTTGCTTCTGAACTTTCTTGTTATATTTATAGTAGTTAGTGTTCAACTCTTTATTGTAGAAATAAATCTTAACTTTTTTAGAAATCTCTTTTGACTGCTCCTTTGTAAGCTGTTTATAGGTATCAAAAATTTCTTTTAACTGCTTTTTAGATTTTTTATTAGCATTTACTTTTAGTTCATCACCTAATAGCGCTGAATACTCTTTTAAACTAATAAGTTCTGTAACTTTCTTCTGAAAATCTCTCTTTTTGACCTGTGGTTTTTCCTGACTGTCAATATCTATCAACCCAAGGCCACTATTTGCTCCTAGCTTTTTAGATTTTTTAACAGCTTCCAAATCGCTATTGCGTTGTTCTATAAGTTGCCATAAGATTTCAGCTTTTTCAATAGAAACACCAGACTTTTCTGCTTTACCTATAAAAGAAGTATAAGCATCATTTTTGCTTTTTATTTCATATTTACTTTCTTTTTCTTTGATAACGCCATCAATAACACCCTTAAAATTTAAAGACTTATAATTTCTATCTAAAGGCTCAAAATTTGTTAACTTCTGTCGCAAAACTCCATAGAATAAAGTCTTGAACTTCTCCTTGACTGCTTTTCTAACAATGGAATCTTGCTTTTGTAAATAATTAGAGTTTGCCGCAGAACGTTCAGCGTCACAAGCTGCTATTGATTTTAAAACTCCATCAAAACCAGGCTTTTCCACTAAATCATTTAATTCATTAGAAATTGAATTATCCAGATTTTCCAAATGCAAATAAAAGTGATAATTTATAAAAAACTTTTTATTAGATTTTTCTAGAGCAGAACATTCGGAAACTGTTGCATTCCATTGGTTTTTTATTTTATTCAAGGAATGACTCGACGAAAAAACTAAATGTTTTAACCTTTCTTTTAAAGGTTTAGTTAAAGAATTCTTTAATTCAGAATTAAACTTGTGGCGCTTTTCAAGTTTTGAAATATCAAATTGCACCGTTTTTAATTCTTGTTTTAAAAGCTTGACATACTTTTTAGGCAAATCATTCAAACTGGACTTTTGAAAAAGTTGCTCAACCTTTTTCTCTAAAATACTGTCATTAACTAAAAAGCCAAAAATAGCTTCTTTTTGAGATTCATTAAAAATAGCCTCAATACTTTGTAAATATTGTTGATTTACTTTTTTTCGATTTACTTTTTCACCTGACTCCAAACTGTCTCTTCTAGTATTTATAACTTTTTTTAATTGCTCAATTTGGTCAGGAGCAGCATGTGACCATGAAATGACATTATCAATGTCATAAATTTGATTTTTGTTTCTTTCTTGTGCGCAGATTATCTCAAAAGAAAAGGCAAAAAGGATTAAAAATAGAAGTCTTATATTCATAATGTTTTAATTTTAGCTGAGTAATTTTTTAAAGTTAAAATGACAAAATTATCCCTACTTAACAAAGTAAGTGTTTTTTCTGAAATTTACAAAATAAAACTTACATAATGAAAGGGTTTTACGTTATTCATATGTAGCAAAAAACATAATTACATAATACAACCTAATACCAAATCATTTTCTTGGAGACCTCATCAATAGCAAAAATACGCTCATAGCCATCTGTATTTCTCGGAATTAATCTAAACAACGTATTTCTAGGTACTCCTTTAAAATTAACGCCTTTTTCAGTAGCCTTAGAAATTCCAATTTTTTTCCATTTTCCGTCCCAATATAACAACATATAGCTTCTTCCTTCTTCAATATCTAATGTATTTTTATCTTGATAATCATTTTTTAATTCACTATCTCTACTTAAATCCACATCAAAAACGTTATTAAAATTGGGTTTTAACAAATGTCTTTTTTTAAACTGGTCTAATAACACGGGATACTTGGCGTAATACATTTTTCCATTCCTATACTTACCTGGTAAATACACCGAATTAATACCAACATTTTTAAAAACAAATGTACCCTCTTCTTGTTGTGCCCAATCCACGACTCTCCATTTACTGGAATTAAAGACATTAAGAAAAGCTAATTGGGTAGTATCATTTTCCCTAAAATTATAGGGTATATCTACTACATTAACATATTCATGGGTAACATCCTCCAAATTTTTACTTCTCAAAAAACCTTTCGGAATATTTTTGAGATTAGTCTTAGAAGACAAAGAATTTGGTTGTATTGAATAAGTTCTTCTAAAAACTTTTCCAATTCTTTTATTATTTGGGTTATAAATTGAGGGCAATCCATTTTTATTACCATATGAGTTTCCATTAAAGGGGACATGTTCTCCGTTACTATCTATTACAGTGTTCCAAAAATGCCTATTTGAAGATGCTGCATAATGTGGTGTAAAATCAAATGTAACTGCAAGACCTATGGATCTACAAGCAAAAAGTGACAAATTCGCTAAATCAGGACAACTACCTTTTTTTCTAAATAAAAGATGTAATGGACTTAATAAAGGAATAGGGTCAGGTGTTTTATTTGTAAATGAATAATCCGCTAATTCAAGAATAGCATGAGTTGCAACCTCCAAAGGATCATTACTATTTATTGCATTTTTCGCTCCATTATAAACCAATTCTTTATAAGCCCTACGCCAAGAAGTGTTCAAAGGCTCTACTAAACTTCTGTAAGGCAAAATATACTCACAGAAGGTCTTAAATGTATAGGTTTTTGACCATGGATTATTCTTCCATTCAAAAAAGGCTAAATCAATATTTTCAATTAACTCATTAGTAGTTAAAACTTCAATATCTTTCTCTACAAAATTAAGTGGCTTAATTTTTAAACTATCTTTTAGTTTTTTTAAAATTTCAAATGCCTCTTCCGAATTTGCATACTCAAATTCAGAAAAGGAAACTGTATTCCCATGTCCATCTACCCACTTATAATTTTGGGATTCATGTATAGGCAAATTGCTTATTAAAAAAATCGCTGCTTCGTATTTCTCCTTTTCCCCTGTATTTTTATAATGTTCTAATACAGCTGACAAGCTTCTTTCGTTGTAGCTTGCTTGGATCAATACCTCTTTTAAGGTCTGGGAAGAACTTACCAAAATTCCAATAAAATTGATTAAAATAAAATAAAATATTCTCCTCATGAATAAACTTAATTAAAGACCAAATATAATTGGCTATTGTTTTTTGCTAATATACATTTTTAGTCTAAATTGTGAGAATAATTTTATAATCATATCCTATGTTTAATAAACCTGTTCTTAGAGGTGAAAAAACCACCTTTTACGCTGATTTAATTTTTGTTTCGCTTATTTTTTCATTACCCCTGATTGGTAAAATAGGTCTTAAAATTTCGAATATAGACATTAAGGTATATTTTGTACTAATTATTGCAATCTGGGCTTTGTTTAAAGTATTATTCTCAAAAGTAATCGTTAAAAAAATTACTTTATTCGATATCGGCACTATAATTTTTGTTTTATATTTTATAGCACATTTCATATTGTATTCTGAAGCATCCTTTTATTATTTTAAGCTTTGGCTTTATTCAGGATATATAGTCGTTTTTTTTATTTTTAAATGGGCTTTAAGTGTAAAAAATACGTCTGATCTTTTTGTTAAATATATATTCCATATTGTTGTTATAATTGGCTTATTCCAATCGTTTGTTGCTCTTTTACAATATTTTAAAATACTAGAAGTAAAGAGTAAGTTTTTTACTTTATTGGGAAGTTTTACTAGCCCTAATTTTTTAGGAGCGTACCTAGGACTAAGTTTAGTCATTCTCCTTTGGCTATTATTTATTGAGAAAAATAACAGAAAAGTAATTATCACTTCCAAAATACTAATTATTTTTTTTTTTTTATGTTTAATAATATTATCAAAATCACGCGCTACTTGGTTAGCCACTATTTCATCCCTAATAGCTCTAATTATTACCTCAAAAAGAGTTCGATTTTTTTTGGAAAAAGTAACTCCTAATAAAAAACTGGCAGTAGGATTGGCAGTTATAGTTATTATTCTTTTTAGCTCTAAATTTTTATATGATTTAAAACCTGAATCTGTAAAAGGACGATTTTTTGTTGCAAAAACAAGTTTACAAGAAATAGCAAAACAACCAATAGTTGGCTATGGGGTGTTTTCTTTCCCTGGAAAATACAATCAGGCAAAAGCATCTTATTTTGAGTTGGGTAATACGACTTGGGAAGAAACTAAAGCAGGAACTTATATATTCACCCCATTTAACGATTATATTTTAATTGCTTTTGAACTAGGCTGTATAGGCTTAATTCTAGTTCTAACATTCATTCTCTTTATTATAATCAAATCCAGAATAAATAAAAAGACACGACTAGGGTTAGCTCTATTTGTCAATGTTTGCATTTTAGCATTTTTCAGCTCTCCCCTGAGCAACATACTGTTGATGTCTGTAGCCCTTTTTAGTTTAGCCTTAGTTTTAAAGCATGGAGGCTTTAACAAAAATTATAAGATAGACATACCTATTTATATACCAAAACTTCTGATATTAGCAACATGTATAACAGGGATTCACCTTACTCTTTTCAAACTATATAACCAACCAAAATTTAAGTCTTACTCAATTGAAAAAGGTTCTTTAGAAAAATTCATAAATCTATCCTCTGCTATAGAAGATAACATGTTTTCTGGACTCTCCATTGGCAAAAAACTATATGAATCTGGCTATCAAAATGAAGGAAAAAACCATATAGATCGGGCATTTAAAAAAAGTTCTGCCCCAAGAATAGGGCGAGTATTAGCTTACTTAAATATAAAAGAGAATAATTTTAAAAAAGCTGAGGAAATTTTCAAATTCAACATAAATGTAGAACCTTATCGCTATGAACCTAGAATGGATCTAATTTCACTCTACGAAAAAAACAATTATTATGACAAGGTTATAGACTTATCTAAAGAAATTATTAATCTTCCTGTAAAGATACCGTCTAAAAAAGTAGACAATTATAAAAAACTTGCTTCTAAAAAATTAAATAACTACAAGCGTCTTGCTAAAATAGATGATGAATTATTTGGAAGCTTATCTATTAGCAAAATCATCAATAGTAAAATTCTGAATAAAAAACTCCCTTTCAAGGTTTATTTACCACCAATACAAAAAATAGAAAAAGAACTTCCTGTTATTTACATCAATGATGGTTATAATTACATTAGAAAGGGAAATATACACAAAACTCTAGACAGTTTAATCACAAACAAAATAATCGAACCTGTAGCAGCCGTTTTTCTAGACCCAAGAGACAAAAACGAAAACTGGAAAAAAGTAAGACAAGAATTGTTTTTTTGCAATCCTTTATTTGGTGATTTTTTCACTGATGAATTAATTCCCCAAATTGAAAAATCATATCCAGTAGGCTCTAAAAGAGAAAATCGTTCAATATTAGGGGTTTCTTTTGGAGGATTGGCAGCTCTTTATTTGGCAGATAAAGCTCCACACTCATTTAAAAACATCGCTATGCAATCTCCTGCGTTTCATCCTTGTCCAGATATTTATGTTAATTATAAAACTAGACCTAAAAAGGATTTGAAGATATTTATGAGTTACGGTACAGGCCAAGACACCTCTAAACAAGATATTCCAATGATTAATATATTAAAAAAAAGAGGGTATAATTTAAACGTCAATGTAGTAGAAGGGGGCAACCATTCATGGAATGTTTGGAAAAAACAATTATCTGATATTCTAATATATTTTTACAAAATTTGATTATGCTACCAAATCACATGTTTTGCTCATTCATCGAATAACCTATTTAACAGTAAGTAAGTGTCTTAGCAAAAAAGTCGTTTTTAAGGGATACTGAGAGCCATAAGTCATTATCTGTGCCTTGGTATACATTTCGCTTTTCACCCCACTCAACAACAAGCTCCGTACAGAATAGAGGCATTCCAAACTTTACCACACTCCTCGCTCTAATCTTGCCAAGCCACTTGCGATGTTTCAACAGACTGGATGAATTTAGTTAATATTTGATATTGTCACATCCTTTCTTTATAGAGGATTTATGAGCGATTAGCGAATGCATTATTGCATTGTGAAGTATGAGCAATGAGAGAGCGTAGCGAGGGTCGGTGATATGTGTGCGAAGTCACACCAGTTAATATCTGATGGCGTTAGCCATTCTTTAATTTGTTGTTCGTAAGCTAAAACAACTAAGTAATGATATATTTAATTGAATATCCGTTTTCACACATAATCCAGTAATATTTGCTATTACAAGTCTATCAAAGAGTTTATCTTCAAAGTATCTTCGGTTTAATTTATATACAAATTCATTGAGGTATAATTGAAGATACTTTCCTTTTATTT
>CALKXS010000081.1 GCA_938003745.1 uncultured Algibacter sp. | reverse complement strand
TGTTTGTACTTTGCATAGGGCGATTACAAAATGTGAAATCAGTTTTAATCGTGCTAAATTTATTTTTCCTTGTAAATGAGTGTTAAGGACACAAGTTAATTCACTATTTTTAGTGATAACATTGGTTTTCTTCATTAGAGATATAAGTCAGAATTATTTATCTAGATTACTGATAATAAATGTTTTATATTAATAATTTAATAATTGATGTATTGGAAATCAATAGGTCGTGTTTTTTTCATGTACTAAGACTGTTTTAATAAATAATTTATCAAATCTGTAGTAGTAACTATTACAACAAGCGTATCATCACCAACTATAGGTAATGTATGAAACTCATTTTCTACTAAAATTTCGGTTATTTCCCTAATAGTTGTTTCACTAGGTACGTAAACCAAATTTTTATTCTTTTTTTAAAGTTAAAATTATGCTAAACACATACAAACCTGTCTGTTTTATTATTCAAAGCTATATATTTGAATCATGAAAAAGTTAGGTGTAAAAGAAAGAATTTTACAAACAGCTTCAAAATTGTTTTATTTCCAAGGATTTAATCAAACGGGAATAAATCAAATTATTGCAGAAGCTGGTGTAGCTAAGGCTAGTATGTACCAACATTTTAGATCTAAAGAAGATATAGCAGTTGCTTATTTAATTGAAAGACATGCTATGTGGATGAGACAGTTATCTAATTTTGTATCTGTAGAAAAAGATCCTAAAGATAAAATAATAAGTTGCTTTGATTATTTAATTGAACGGGTAACTGAAGTGAACTTTAGAGGTTGTGGGTGGCAAAATATAATCACCGATTTACCAGAAGATCATTATAAAATAAGGAACCAAGTATTACTACATAAAAATGATGTTAGAGCATGGATAAAAGCTACATTAAAAGAAGTTAAAGAATATAGCAATGAAGAAGCTGATACGCTTGGAGACGAAATTGTAATTCTTTTAGAAGGTGCTATTATTCAATCTCAAATACAAAAAGATATTTGGCCAATTCATAGTGGAAAAAGCGTTTGCAAAAAGATAATAAATAAAAATATAGATAATTATATAGTTTAAAATAGCTAATACAAATAGACTTATCTGTACAAAAAACAATGACAATGAAAAAATTAATACCTCCTTTTACAAAAGAAACAGCAATATTAAAAGTACAAGCTGCAGAAGATGCTTGGAATAGTAAAAATCATGAAAAAGTTTCTTTGGCTTATAGCGTTGACTCGAAATGGAGAAACAGAACTAAGTTCTTTGAAGGAAGAACAGCAATACAAGAATTTTTAAAAGATAAATGGGCTAATGAGTTACATTATAAACTAAAAAAATATTTATGGTCGTTTGCAGATAATAGAATATCTGTTCGTTTTGAATACGAATGGCAAGATGCTAAAACTGGTCAATGGAAAAGAACCCATGGTAACGAGCATTGGGAATTTAACAAAGAAGGACTCATGCAAGTACGTGATATGAGCGCCAACGATATAGGGATACAAGAATCTGAAAGAAAATTTAAATAACTATTAACCTTAAATGACAAAAATTATGAGAACATTAAACAGTAATCAATTATCATAAATACAGTAAAAACATCAAAAAACATTACAATCTAACAAAATGAAAATAACAATCTTAAAATAAGCATTTAGTATTGCATTATTAGCCATATTATCAATCAATTTAGTGGCTTTTATATCCAGCTGAATGGCAAAAGTATATTAAGAGATCTCCAACCCACTACTTCAATTGTCTAGGGAAAATGATTATATATTTCCTGTTGGAGGAGCATATCCTTATAAAAGAGATTTAAAAAATTTAGAATTAGATACTGGACATTTTCCTCCAGAAGAAAAAGGAGAGGGAATTGTCAATTATATCCTAAAATTCTTAAAAAGCAATAACATAAAATAATAGTAATAATTAAAAAGAACTTAAATATCTACAATAGGCGTTTAAGTTCTCTCTAGCTAAAGTTTATACCATAAAGTTAAAAACAAAAATCATGAATTCAAAAAATAAAACCTATTGAAACGAAATCAATAAATTGGAAAAATACTATTATAGCAGGTGTAATAGGAACTCTACTATTTGATTTAGTAGGACTATTTATAACAGGAAACTGGTAGGATATACCAAATATTCAATCGGCTAAAGTAGTATTATACCTAAATTATTATGTTATGAGCCATTGTTCAAATGGTATATTATCAGCGATACTTTTTGCAGGAATATCGCCCTCTCTTTGGAGCCAAAATGGTTAAAGCCAATAATATTTATAGTTTCATAAGCAGTTCTATTAGTATAGTTATTTATGTTACCACTTTTAGAGGTGGGAGTAGTAGGTATAGATTGTCTTCTGCAATGCAATTTATAACGTTGATTAGTCATATCGTTTATGCTTTACCAATGATATTGTTAATCAAATACGACTCGATATCATCTTAAAACACATCATGAAATACAAAGAAGCAAATTTAAGTTTTCTTGTATTTTCTATCAAAAAAAAACGACTAAACTTTTAAAAATAATTATTATGGCTAAAAATTTTGCAGAAATAGCATTTACTGATGCAGTTAAAAAATTACAGACTAAGCATGGCAGTAGAAATGGATATGAACGTATGGAAAAATTTAATATCATTGATGGGTTAACGCAAAGTGAAATAGGATTTATTCAAAATCGTGATAGTTTTTATATGGCAACAACCGGAACCAATAACTATCCATATATTCAGCATCGGGGAGGTCCAAGAGGATTTTTAAAAGTACTAGATTCCAAACGTCTAGGTTACATAGATTTTTCGGGGAACAAGCAATATGTATCTGTTGGAAATATAGAAACGAACAATAAAGTTTCTCTATTTATTATGGATTACGCTAATAAATCAAGATTAAAAATATTTGCTACTTCAGAAGTTATAGAACTAAACGATAACCCTAAATTATTAGAATCTTTAAATTTAAATAATTATAATTTTAAACCAGAACGAATGATAATTTTTAATATTGAGGCTTATGATTGGAATTGCCCTCAACATGTTACACAACGTTACACCATGGTCCAAATTGAAGATGCTATTAATCCATTAAAAACACATATTACAAATTTAGAAACTCAAATAGAAGTGCTAAAATCTAAATACAACGACAAACTTTAAAAAAATCACCTATTTATTTTGGTTAACAAGTACTAACACATGTTATCAAAAAAAGAAAATTAATCCCAGTTTTATAACCGACTGAAATTATTCTGCGTTTCTAACACATCTAATAAATACAACTAGAAGTAGATACCACAACGGAAAAGCAACGATTAATGGAGATCAATTTACCAAAATAGAGCTTAAAATATTATTGACCACCCTGTAAATAAGCTTATTTTGTTTAATAAAAAAAAGTAGTACTGGTTTTTGGAAAGATGACTATTTAGTAGACCATGAAAATAAACAATACACTTTAAGTGATGAAGACGAGTTTGTTATTGTACATCCATCGCATTTATAGGAACGTTTTTTTTTGAAAATAAACTCATGCAACCTTTTAAATAAATTGAGTTAATCATTTAAATTCTGTATTTTAAAGCCTTTAAAATGAATAACATGGATAATTTTGAAGGTCAAAGTATACTAAACTTTATAAAAGAACTACCCAATGATGAAGCATGTAAAGCATATTTGTCAAAAATAAAATGGTCAGGCGGTTTTATATGTTCAAAATGCGGTCATGATAAAGGTTGTGAGAAATCAGGTTATAGATATCATTGCTATAAGTGTAATCATGTGGAAAGTTCAACGGCAAAGACCTTATTTCACAAGGTTAAATTTGGCTTACAAAAAGCTTTTTGTGTAGTTTTTGAAATGAGCACGAGTTCAAAAAGTGTCTCAAGTATTCAGATGGGTAAACGCTTTGAAATCCGACAAGGTACCGCTTGGTTTTTTATGCAGAAAGTTAGAAAAGCAATGAA
>CALKXS010000080.1 GCA_938003745.1 uncultured Algibacter sp. | reverse complement strand
TGGATTAAACATATTTTTTTTAACCTATAGATTATCAAGTACTCCCTAGTTAGGGATAGAACGGTATGTTTGAGCTCCCCGACCGCAGGAAGGGAGCGAGTAATGATAGACAGACACGACCATAAGGAAGGGAAACGTTATCTTTTTTGGTCTTTTTCTTGTCCTTGATTATATTAACTACAAATTATACCTATATATATATTGTGTGTATCTGTTTATACTATTATCTTTGCAAACTGATTTTAATTTGTTTTAATGATAGATATTACATTACCCGATGGCACAGTAAAAACGTTTGATGAAAACGTTACGCCTATGGATGTCGCGAAGAGTATTAGTGAGGGATTCGCTAGAAAAGTGATTTCGGCAAACTTTAATGGTGCAACAGTAGAAACCACTACTCCACTTACCACCGATGGCGCTTTAGTTTTATATACCTGGAAAAATGATGAAGGAAAGACTGCTTTTTGGCATTCTAGTGCGCATGTTTTGGCTCAGGCTATAGAGGAGTTACATAATGGTGTGAAACTTACGATTGGTCCTGCTATTGAAAACGGGTTTTATTATGATGTTGATTTTGGTGAACACAGTGTTTCTGACAAAGACTTTAAAGCTATTGAAAACAAAATGTTGGAAATTGCTAGAGGAAAGCATGAATTTAAAATGCGAGATGCTAGTAAAGCTGAAGCTTTAGAATTATATAAAGATAATGAGTTTAAAACTGAGCTTATTCAGAATTTAGAAGATGGCACTATTACTTTTTGTGATCATTCTACTTTTACTGATT
The DNA here is from genome assembly GCA_938003745.1 of uncultured Algibacter sp. GTDB lineage: Bacteria > Bacteroidota > Bacteroidia > Flavobacteriales > Flavobacteriaceae > Postechiella. The sequence continues at coordinate 3,887 of CALKXS010000080.1, read as the reverse complement.
TATGCCGTGGCGGACATATTCCTAACACTGGAATTATAAAAGCTGTTAAGATATTAAGTGTTGCTGGTGCTTACTGGAGAGGTGATGAAAACAAACCACAGCTTACGCGTGTTTATGGTGTATCGTTCCCTAAACAAAAGGAACTTACTGAATATTTAGCACTTCTTGAAGAAGCTAAAAAACGTGATCATAGAAAACTTGGTAAGGAGCTAGAGCTTTTTACTTTTTCTAAAAGAGTTGGACAAGGTTTACCTTTATGGCTGCCAAAAGGCGCTGAACTACGTGAACGTCTAGAAAAATTTCTGAAAGCTGCACAAAAGAAGGCAGGATATGAAATGGTGGTTACTCCACATATTGGACAAAAGGAACTTTATGAAACTTCTGGACATTATGCTAAATACGGAGAGGATAGTTTTCAGCCTATACTAACACCTAAGGACAATGAGGAGTTTTTATTAAAACCTATGAACTGTCCGCATCATTGTGAAATTTACAATAGTAGCCAGTGGTCTTACAAAGATTTACCAAAGCGTTATGCTGAGTTTGGTACTGTTTATAGATATGAGCAAAGTGGAGAGTTACATGGTTTAACTCGTGTTAGAGGGTTTACACAAGATGATGCTCACATATTTTGTATGCCAGAGCAACTAGATAAAGAGTTTAAAGATGTTATTGATTTAGTGCTTTACGTTTTTGGATCTTTAGGTTTTGCAAACTTTACAGCTCAAGTTTCTGTAAGAGATCCTGAAAATCCAGATAAATATATTGGTAATACTGAAAACTGGGATAAAGCCGAACAAGCTATTATAAATGCTGCTAGAGATAAAGGTTTAGATTATATAATTGAGACTGGTGAAGCTGCTTTTTACGGACCTAAGCTAGATTTTATGGTTAAGGATGCTTTGGGTAGAAAATGGCAACTTGGAACTATACAAGTAGATTACAACCTACCTGAGCGTTTTGATTTAGCATATAAAGGAAGTGATAATGAATTACACCGACCTGTAATGATACATCGTGCTCCTTTTGGAAGTATTGAACGTTTTATAGCTATTTTATTGGAACATACAGGAGGTAATTTCCCTATTTGGTTGATGCCAAAACAGGTTATTCTATTGTCTCTTAGCGAGAAATATGAAAAATACTCTGAAAAAGTTTTAAATTTGCTAGAAAATAACGAAATTCGCGCCCTTGTAGATAATAGAAATGAAACTATGGGTAAAAAGATTCGGGAAGCCGAAATGCAAAAATACCCATTCATGATTATTATTGGTGAGAACGAAGAAAAAGAAGACAAAATAACTGTGCGTAAGCATGGTGGTGAAGATTTAGGGATGATTTATATTGAAGAATTCTCTGAAATTATTAAAACAGAAATAAGCAAAACGTTAAAAACGTTTTAAATCAAGTTTAACTTAAAAAGATAAGGCCATAGCAATTCGTAGAAGAAGACAACCCAATAGAAGAGTTGTACAAGAGGATAAGCACAAAATTAATTCTAAAATTACTGCACAGAAGTTACGTTTAGTAGGTGATAATGTAGAAATAGGAATTTACACAAAAGGTGATGCATTAAGAATAGCAGATGCACAAGGTTTAGACCTTGTGGAAATTTCGCCTAATGCTGATCCGCCGGTTTGTAAAGTAATGGACTATAAAAAGTTTCTTTACGAACAAAAGAAACGTGATAAAGCCATAAAATCTAAAGCTACAAAAGTTATTGTAAAGGAGATTAGATTTGGCCCTCAAACTGATGATCATGATTATGAGTTTAAGAGAAAACACGCTGAGAAGTTCTTAAAAGAAGGTGCTAAGCTTAAAGCTTTCGTATTCTTTAAAGGTCGTTCTATTATCTTTAAAGAACAAGGACAAATTTTATTGTTACGTTTGGCACAAGATCTTGAAGAGTTTGGTAAAGTAGAGCAAATGCCTAGACTTGAAGGAAAGCGTATGACTATGTTTATTACACCAAAGAAGTAATAACAAACGATATATCTCATATTAAAATGAGATGCTGAGATAAATTCAGCAAAAAGTAATTAAGCGAAATAATTAAAACTAGGAGAACAAAATGCCTAAAATGAAAACAAAATCTAGTGCCAAAAAACGTTTCAAGTTAACTGGTACTGGTAAGATTAAAAGAAAGCACGCTTTTAAGAGTCATATATTGACAAAAAAATCTAAAAAACGTAAGCTTGCTCTAACGCATGATGGATTAGTTCATAAAGCGGATGAGAATAACATTAAAACAATGATGCGTTTAAAATAAACGTTGTTTTAATCGGTTAAATAAATTATAAACCCTGGAGTTAGGCTCATTAAAAAGTGTTAATTAATATTGACCGCCTACTACAAAAACATTTAAAAGTATGCCAAGATCAGTAAATTCTGTAGCTAAAAGAGCCAGAAGAAAAAAGGTGCTTAAACAAGCAAAAGGTTACTTCGGACGTCGTAAAAACGTTTGGACAGTAGCAAAAAATGCGGTTGATAAAGCGATGCAATATTCGTACAGAGACCGTAGAAATAAGAAAAGAACTTTCCGTGCATTATGGATTACGCGTATTAACGGTGGAGCCAGACAATACGGATTATCTTATTCTCAATTCATGGGGAAATTAAAAGCTAATGATATCGAATTAAACCGTAAGGTTTTAGCTGATTTAGCTATGAATAACCCTTCGGCTTTTGAAGCTGTAGTAAATAAAGTAAAATAAGGCATTTCGCCTATTGTAAAACATATTATTCGCTTAATCAAAAAAGCCGATTCTTTTGAATCGGCTTTTTTTTATATACTTATTTTTTTTACTATCTAGTTACTTTATAAACCTTAAGCTTTCTTTCTTTTCCTTTCAATTCTATATCTCCCAATAAAATGGCATTGTACTTTAATGTTATAATTTACTTTTCTAACAACGTTTGAGACACTAATAAATCAGCTTTATAATTATTACATTGTCCTTGAATTCTGGAAGTAGTATTGATGACGTCTCCATGATATGCTAATTCTTTTTTAATTGTACCTACTTCAGCAATCATTAATTTACCACAGTGTAAACCTGCCTTAAACTCTGGAATGTGATTATATTTCTTAATGTAATATTCTTGTCTGTTATTTAACTTTCCTTGAAAAGCAAAATAAAGGTTGACACAGTTATTTTTTCGAAACCCTTTTTTATTCTTCCATACTAAAACGGCTTCATCTCCTATATATTGATATATATCTGCCTCATGTTTTCTTAAAACACTATTTAAATCTCTAAAGCAATCTTGTATAAATTGGCTATACATTTGATGTCCTAATTGTTCAGCAATTTTTGTAGAATCTTTAAGATCTACAAACATTAGAATACGCTCTTCTTCTCTTTGTTTTCTATATTTACCTAATAGCATATAAAAAAAACTCCTGGTCTAAACTTATCATTTGCAATTTTTAATAATGAAAATATAATAGAAGACGTTACAAAATACAAAATGGTATTCCAGAAAAAGGGATCTGTATGCCACAAACCTTGTTCATTAGGTAAATCTATATCTATATGTTCTTCAATAATTATTGAGAAAAAACTTAAAGCTATTATAATAAGAACCTTAGATTCAAGTCATAAACGCAACAGCTTTAGCTGTTATAAAAAAACTCTTCACACTTTTTCATTTTGCCTAGGCAAAATGAAAAAGTGTGAAGAGTACTAAAAAGATTATATTTTTAGGTCTCAAAAACTTGAAAATAATAGCCCATTTAGAATTACATCAAAGATATGAAATCTACCATTTGCAAAAGCAAGGAAGTAGTTTTACAGAAATAGCCAAAAGTATTGGCGTTCACAAATCTACTATTTCAAGAGAATTACAACGAAATTCAGACCAAAGAAGTGGTGCTTATCAGGTTG
>CALKXS010000079.1 GCA_938003745.1 uncultured Algibacter sp. | reverse complement strand
GACAACTCCTATTTTATCTCGCTCTGCCTTAAAGTGATTACGACAGGACTCCTCACCATCAAAATGGGCTGTAAAACTGAAAATATTCATCCTTATTTTTTTATCTAAAATAAGTCTTTTTTATAATTATGCCTAATTACGAATATTCAAATTAATTATAAGGCAAATGTAAAAGGTATTATTTTATCTGATAAAAAATAAATAAATATGAGGTGTGTTTTCTTGGTTTTAATTTAGTTTGCTTTTTTTTCTGGTGCTAAAGCACAATCTAATAAAAAGAAAAATATATTATTAAATTGTATTGATGATTTGCACCTAGAACTTGCTTCGTTTGGTGTATCATATATATAAAGTCGCCAAATATTGATGCTCTAGTAAAAAAAGGACGTGCGTTTCAAAATCATTATGTAAATGCACCAAATTGCAGACCTTCGAGTTATACGCTGCTAACAGGTATTTATGGTCCTCCTAAAAATGATGCTCTTTTTCTTCATTCTAAGGAAATGAAAGAAAAATTTAATAATGTATTAGCAATTATGCCAGAGTGGTTTAGAGAGAATGGCTATACTATAGTTTCGGTAGGTAAAGTGTCTCATCACCCTGGCGGCAGAGGAGGAAAAGATTGTGATGATAATAATAGAAATGACAAATGCTTGGGATAAACATCTTATGCCAGTTGTAGAATGGCAACATCCACGTGTCTCAATGCATGGTTTAGCAAATGGAGAAATTAGAGTTAAAGCAGGTGACATGGATTTATTTGAAACTGTTGATGGACCCGATACTATTTATCCAGATGGTTATATTACTAACGAGGCTTTAAGTCAATTAGAAGATTTAATATCAATATCTTAGAAACCTTTTTTCTTGGCAGTAGGTCTTATTAAACCACATTTACCTTTTGCGACTCCTAAAAAATATATGGATTTATATGACGGAGTTACATTACCAAAAGTTTTGAATTCAGAAAAACCCAAAGCAGTTTCTACATGGCATAAGTCTGGGGAATTTATGAAGTATAACCGTTGGGGTAAAACCCTAATAAATATAAGACGTTTGCTTTGTAAACAAGAAAAAACTACACGCATTGTGTGAGTTATTCTTATTAACAAGTAGGGTTAATTCTTTAAAAACTAAAAGAAACTGGAGCAAATAAAAATACTATTGTTGTTTTGTGCGGAGATTATGGTTGGAACTTAGGCGAACATGCCATTTGGGGGAAACATAACTTATTTGAAGAAGAATTACACGCTCCATTAATTATATCTTATCCAGGTTTGAAAGGAAAAAGGAAAAGCTCTAAGGTTATTACAGAAATGGTAGATGTCTTTCCTACATTATGTGATTTAACAGGTGTTGATATTCCTAGTTTTGTAAAAGGAAAAACGCTTAAATCAATTTTGAAAAAGAATAAAATGAAAGCATATGTAGCTGTATCTTATAATAGCAAAGCAAAGACTATTACAACAGATACATATACCATTGTAAGCTTCCCTTAAATCGGCACTATTAAAAAGTCTAAAAATAGTTTTAACTTTAAACAGTAATTATGAGAAAGAGTAAATTTTCACCCCATCAAATCACAAAGATTTTAAAAGAGTTTGATAACGGAAAACCAGTTTCAGATATCACACGAGATCATGGCGTTAGTTCTGCTGCATTTTATAAATGGCGTTCTAAATATGCAGGAATGAATTCTAAGGAACTAAAGCGTCTAAAAGAGTTAGAAGATGAAAACAGGAAGTTAAAACAGATGTATGCTACTCTTGTATTAGATTATCAAATGGAGAAAGAGATTATAGAAAAAAGCTTTAAAGCCTTGTTTTAAACGGAGTATTACCCAAGAACTTACTAATTACGGCATCAGCAGGGCGTGTCGTGTATTACAAATGAGTAAAAGTGTTTATTATTACCCACCTTTAATTAAGGACGATACTGCAATAGAAAAAGCATTACTCAAAAAAGCAGAAGAGCACTCAGAAGAAGGCTTTTGGAAAGCCTATGGTCGTTTACGCAACGAAGGTTATCTATGGAATCACAAACGTGTATATAGAGTTTATGTAGCTTTAGCTCTTCCCTTAAGAAGAAGAGCTAAAAAGCGTTTACCCGCAAGAATAAAGGAACCTTTAGAAGTGCCAAATGAGCTTAACCATACCTGGAGTATGGATTTTGTAACGGATGTTCTGGAAAACAAAAGACGTTTCAGAGCATTTAATATTATTGATGATTGTAACAGAGAAGCATTACATATAGAAATAGATTTTTCTTTAACTAGTAATCGAATTGTATGGGTATTAAATCACCTGATTAACAGAAAAGGGAAGCCTCAAAAAATTAGAATGGATAATGGTCCTGAATTTATTGCTAATATTACTAGTGAATGGAGCCAAATGCATAATATTCAATTTCAATATATTCAGCCAGGAAAACCAACTCAAAATGCTTTTGTGGAGCGTTTCAATGGTTCATACAGGCGCTGAGTACTCAATAAGTATATTTTTGAAGACTTAAATCAGGTAAGGGAACAAACACAAATTTAGATGAATGACTATAATTATAAAAGACCACATGATTCCTTGGGTGAAGTATCACCAATACAATATGCAAAACTTAATTCTTCTGGGGCTAGCCCCAGAAGAATTAAAAACAATAACTTTATAGAAGATTTAGAAAATTAAACAGTGCGATTCTAGGGAAACTTACAGATTAACAGTTCATAAAAATGGCTTTAGTGAGTTAAAATCACTCTACAGATCCTTATGAAACGAGTAATATAGCTCAAAGTAACCCTGTAATTGTTAAAAAACTAAAAGAGGCTTTAGTCGAAAAGCTTAGATAGAACTATGTTTTATAGATCATTTGTTATACTATTTATAACAAATGTATCTCTTATATAAATAGTCAATTACTAATTTTACAATACTGGACTTACAATATTTTACTGGACATAAAGAATCGAGATTCAAGGTTAATATTTTAACTTTGAAAAGCGGCAATAAGACACAGAAATAACACAGTAGAGTTTAAACAAGAAGCGATATAGTTAAGCTACTCTAGAGGTAATGTTTCAGAGATTTGTAAAGAGTTAGATATTCCTATATTAGCTTTACATCGTTTGAGACGTGAGTCAAAAACGTATGGGAAGAATAGTTTTCTAGGACATGATAAACTTAAACAAACAGATGAACAGCGAAACATTGCAGCGTTGAAGAAAAGATTACGGGATATGACAATAGAACGTGATATCTTAAAAAAGGCGATTAGCATCTTTTCCTAGAACGACAGGAAAAGTATAAATTTATAAAATAGCATAAATTGAAATTTCCAGTTGAGAAGAAGTGTAAAGTATTAAAAGCAAGTAAGAGTGATTATTATAATTGGTTAAAACAAGGTTTATCAAAACGATGGCTAGATAATCAAAAAGCAACAGCTCTTATAAAGGCTATTTTTGAAGATAATTTTGAGAGTTATGGAGCTCCAAGAATTCAAGTAGAATTAGAACAAATCTATCAAGAATATATTTCCGGACCTATAGTCGTTAAAATTATGCGAGCTAACTTTTTATACGCAAGAAGGACACGTAAATTTAAAATAACAACCGATTCTAATGATAAATACGTTATAGCTCCAAATATTCTGAACCAGAATTTTAAAGTTTCCAGAATAAATCAAGTATTGGTTTCAGATATCTCTTATGAGCAATAGATGTATTTAACGATGATTATGACTTATTTAATAGAAAAGTTGTTGGATGGCCTTTTAGTAAAGCTTCAACTACATAGAATACTGTTGTTAAAGCCTTGAGATATGGCTATAAGTAGGCATAGAATAGCTAAAGAACTTGGTTTTCATTCTGATAGAGGCTCACAGTATACTAGCTATACTTTTACCAAAATAATTAAAAGTTATAATGGTTTAGTAAAACAATCAATGAGTAGAAAAGGAAATAGCTGGAATAATGCAGTAGCCAAATCTTTCTTCAAATCTTTAAAAGTAGAGTCGATTTATAAACATAAATATCAGTACAGATCACAACACAAGCTGAATTATAAACCTTTATCTGGATAGAAACTTGGGATAACAAAATATAGAAGACATTCTGCTTTAGGAATGAAATCGATTAATCAATTTGAATTAGAAATGTATAAGAGTAAGTTAGCCGCATAGTCTCTTAACTAATTGTTCAAGCATCTTTTTCTGGGGCTATTATTTAAATTTTCGTTTGCTCCCCTTTGCCAACGGTGGTAGGGCTTGGCAAAGTAAAAATCGATATTTAGTTCTTCCGCTATAGCTTTATGGTTGGTAAATTCTTTTCCATTATCCGAAGTAATAGTATGAATAAAGGCTATCCAAGGCTCTAAGAGTTCAATGGTTTTAAGCTCTATCTGTTTAGCTTCTTTACTATTAACATATGCCATTTTTAAGAATCCTGTGGCTCTATCATTTATAGTAAGTAAAGCACCTTTATGATCTTTGCCAATAACTAAGTCAATTTCTAAATCACCGAATCTTTCCTTTTTCTCTACTATTTCAGGGCGTTTTTCTATATCAACTCTACCTGGTATTTGTCCTCTTTTAGTGTTGATATTCCCTCTTTTCTGATAGCGTTTCCCCC
>CALKXS010000078.1 GCA_938003745.1 uncultured Algibacter sp. | reverse complement strand
GTATGTTTATTCCAACAAGCTAATAGTAAATCATAAGACATTTTACTGTTGGTTATTTTTAATCGTTTCTTGTTATTGTTGGTATAAGAAACTTTAATTTCTGCTATTTCCATAAGGTTATAAAAATTAAAAAGGCATCACTTTAGTAGTAATGCCTTTTGTTATAGATTAATTAAGAAGCATACTGTAAAGCTCCATTTTGGCTAAACTGCTCAATACTTGGTTGTAGTGTTTCAGTCTCTAATGGAGTATTTTTAGCTACAGGTTCTTTCACATCCTCTGGCATATAAGTCCATCTATGATACATTGTAATTTCTTCACCTGTTTCTGTAACAACATACTCATAGGGTTCACATTCTTCTTTAATAATGCTACCCTGCATTTCTGTACCTGTCAAAGCAATACAAGTTTGCTCATCAAATGTTGAGGGTATGTAAGCCTTTTTTGCAGTTGCATAAAAATTACCTGTAGATTTTGACTTAATCAATTCTACACCTCCTTGAAGTTCCAGAACATTAAATAGTTCTCCGTTTTCTTTTTGTCTTTGTTTGTAACCAATAATTCTTACCATGTTCTTTAAGTTTTTAAATTGAATAATACCACCAAGAAAAACAATACTTCTACCATAAAAAACTACAACTATCACCTTGAGTTTTTTACTGGCTGAGAAAAAATGCTTTCACTATATAAGTGGTGGGGGAATCTAAATCCCTAAACATGGGTGGGGGTTTTGCATGAGGTACTTCAAACACTTACTATGTCTTTGTAATTTTTTTAACAAAAAATTTTTTCAGTAAAAAAAATAATTTATTTTAGACACTTAATGTCAAGAATACTAAAGGCAAGACAAAATGTACTTATCTGAACTGCTTAAATATCATAGAGAAAAGAAAGCATTACTAATGCGTGAACTAGCCTATAAGGTAGATGTTGATACCGCAATTATTAGTAAAATTGAGAAAGGAGATAGAAAACCAACCAAAGAGCAATTACATAAATATGCAGTAGCATTAGATATAGATTACACACATTTACACACCCTTTGGCTTAGTGAAAAAGTGTATCAAGAAATAAAAGAAGAAGAAACTGCTTTAGAAGTTTTAAAAGTAGTAGCAAAAAGAATTAAAGAGGAAAAGAAGAATAATGAGTAGTAATTTTAGTATTGAGACCTTATGGCAAGAAGTTGGATTTAAACCAAATACTTCACAAGAGAAAGCTATCAAGCATATTGATGGTGCATTATACCTTACTGCTGGTCCAGGTTCAGGAAAAACAAGAGTGCTTTTATGGAGAACATTGAATCTTATTGTTTTTCATAATATTAAACCAGATGAAATACTCTTAACTACATTTACAGAAAAGGCTGCCCATCAATTAAAAGAAGGATTACAATCTTTGTTAGGTCTTGCAAGTAATCATACTGGAAAACAATATGATTTAGCAAGTATGTATATTGGAACTGTACATTCTGCTTGTAATAGATTAATTGGAGATAGAAGATTTTACAAGAACAGAGGAAGAAGTAAAGCGGTAAAAACTATTGACCAATTAGAACAGTATTTTTATGTTAAAAGAAATTCTATTTGGAATAGACTTTTACAAGTTGCAGGACTAGAAACTATTGAAGTCAATGCCTTTTTTCAAAAAAAGACTCCAAGTTTCCCTAACAAGCATAAAGCTCTAACTGAATGTATTTCTCTATTTAACAGATTTTCTGAAGAAAGATTAAATATTAAAGAAGCAATAGATAAAACAGAAAAAACAGATGGCTTATATGCTATTTTGAAAATGTATCAAGAATACAGAAATATTCTGATTGAAGATGAAATGTATGACAGGTGTGATTTATCTCTAATTCAAAATAAAGCCTTAGAGGTAATTGAAGATTATGAAAATGCACAAAAAATTTTCAAATACATAATTGTTGATGAATATCAAGATACCAATAGTATACAAGAACAACTTTATTTTGCATTAGCAGGGAATAAGAATATTTGTGTGGTTGGTGATGATGACCAAGCACTTTATAGATTTAGAGGTAGTACAGTTGAAAATTTTGTTGAATTTCCTGCTAGAGTTTCTCAGTTTTTAGAAGTCGATACTACTAAAGTAGCACTATCAATTAACTACAGGTCAAGAAAAAATATAGTAGATTTTTATACAAACTTTATTGAACAAGAAGACTGGACTAAAAATGGAGATATTGAAAATCAATATAGAGTTCATGATAAAGGTATTACTGCTTTTTCACAAGACTCTGGTACATCAGTAATTTCTGTAGAAGATAATTGGATAGACCAAACTGCTGAATTTTGTAAAGAACTAATAGATAACAATACTGTAAATGATGCTAACCAAATAGCTTTTTTATTCCCATCATTAACCAGTACAGATGCATTAAGAACTATAGGAGCATTAAGAGAAAGTGGATTAAATGTTTATGCTCCAAGGGCAGGTAGATTTATAGAAGGAAAAGAATCTACAGAATTATTTGGTGTATTTGCTAATGTTTTTGGAACTCCAGATGTAACTGAATTTTCAGGTTTTGAATTTAATAAGTTTAAATCATGGCTTAAAAAAGCAAAAAATACAGGTAAAGACATTATAGAGAATGATGATGATTTAAAACGTTTTGTAAATAACAAGAGGATTGAATTAGAAAAAATAGCTAAAGATTATGAAGCACTTCTTAGAGTTGGAGAAAAAAATAATTGGGAGTTAGACCAAGAGTTTGACTTGACTGTAATGAGAAGAAAATTATCTGAAGCCAATAATCTTTCTGATGATGCTAAAAAATCAATCTTAAGTCCTTATTTAGCAAGAACTGTAAATGAGAGAAGAAATGATGATAGTCAAAAACCTTTTAAGTTATCTCAAATAATCAATAGAGCTACATCTTTAGATTGGAGTATTTTAGATTTATTTTACCAGCTATCAGGTTTTACTCATTTTAAACATTATTTTGATTTAGCAGAAAATGAAAATAATGAAGCTCCAATTTGTAATTTATCTAAAATCACAGAATATATTACAAGATTTATGGAGTTGTACTCTTCAATTTTATCAGCAAGTTTTTTAAGTGAGGAAGGCTTTATAAGACTTTTCTTTTCTTCTTATTTATATACTTTACATAGGATGGGAGAAAGTGATTTTGAAAATGAAGATGACCCTTTCCCAAAAGGTAATATTCAGGTACTTACTATACATCAATCTAAAGGTTTAGAATTTCCAGTAGTTTTTATGTACCCTAAAAGAAGAGAGTTTATAGATGCAGACCAAAAAGAGGTAATTATTAGAAATTTAAAAGAAGTAGATGGTGAACCTTTAGAAAAAATAGGAAGATTTGATTTAATGAGGATTCTTTATGTAGGATTATCAAGAGCAGAAAAACTATTGATTTTACCAAAATTAAAGCCTGTAAAATCTAAAAAAGGACAATGTACTATCTCATACATTAATAATACCTTATCCTCTACAGGTGCTTTAGATATGCAAAACTTCAATAAAAGCAACTTACAAATTAGTGGAGCTAAAGATTCCGCACTAAGTAAACCATATTCCTATACTGCTGATTATTTAGCTTATGATAGGTGTCCAAGGCAATATATGATTTATAGAAAATACAAATTTATTCCTTCTCGAAGTCAAACTATGTTTTTTGGTTCATTGGTGCATAGTACTATTGAAGATTTACATGAATTACTAATTTCTAAAAGAGAGCAAAAATCATGAGGGAACAAGATAAATTCATAAGAAAAGATAAAGCACTTTTAAAAGAGTTGCAGTACCTCGTAGACATGGAAGAATGGATAGAGGAACAGTATGAAATGAATTATGAAAGATTAAGGCTTGAAGGTGGTCATGCATTAACTCCTGAAGTAAAAAGACAAGGACTCCTTCAAATTATTTTCTATTTCAAAAAAATGAGAGAGGTAGCAGAAACTGTTACAGAAACAGAGGTGAAATTAACGTTACCAGAACAAGTTTCTCCAAATGGAAATAAGTTTACCATTGAAGGTGTAGTTGATATTATTAAAGAAGATAATACAACTACTATGTATGATATTAAAACACATGATGCAGATTATGTTAAAGCGAATAAAGATGACTACATAGACCAATTAAATGTTTATACTCATATATGGCAAAACCTAAGAAAAGAAAGATTAGATGGAACTGCTGTAATTGCAACTCAATTTCCAAGAACATTAAAAAAAGCTATTGATGCAGATGATGAAGCTAAGCTAGAAAGAGAAATGGAAAAATGGAATCCTGTAATTCCAATTCCATTTTCACAAGAAAAAGTAGAAGAAACCATACATAAATTTGCTTGTGTAGTAGATAATATTGAAGGTAGAGTTTTCTCTCCACCAAGTATTCAACAGCTACAAGAAAGAATTAAGGGAACTAAACAACGATTTGCTACAAGAGTTTGCCGAAATTGTGATGCCAGATTCTCTTGTAATGCCTATAGAGAATATGCCCAAGTAACCAATTCTTTTAGTGGAGGTTTTGCTGAATATATAAGTGATTTAGGAAATGCTGATGAGGTTGAAAACACCACTAATACTAATGCTTTTGTAAAATCACCTCCAACTGATATAAACGATTTAATATAAAATGACTACATCAACTGCTACTAACCAAAAAGTAAGAACTGAATTAGTTTCTTTTAAAGAAATAATTTCAAACCATTTTTTTAAAATACCTGATTATCAAAGAGGGTATTCATGGGAAAATAGACAATTAGAAGATTTAAAAAAAGATATTGAAAACTTATATACAAAAGAATACAGGCACTTTACAGGTACTATTGTAGCTACTGAAACAGAAGATGATAACTTGTTTCATATTGTAGATGGTCAACAAAGGTTAACGACACTCATTATTTTATTGAGTGAAGCAAACAAAATCTTAAATGATAAAACTATTGAACAGACCTATATAAAAAGAGGTGATTTTGGTAGAGAAAAATATGTGTTAGAAACAAATGAAGAAACTAAAGACTTTTTTAAATCTCAAATATTAAAATCACAAGAAAGTACAGCTAAAATAAAATCTCACCTAAGAGTAAAGGATGCTCAAACTTTTTTTAAAAAATGGTTTTCTAATAAAGAGGTAGATGTAAAAAAGGTTGTGAATATTGTTACACAACAATTTGGTTTTATCTTTTTTACACCACAAGATTCTAAGGAGATAGGAATCATGTTTGAAGTAATAAATAATAGAGGTAAAGATTTATCGGAATTAGAAAAAATAAAAAACTTCTTTATTTATTACATGAGCATTAATGGTTATGAGGGCTTAAAAGAAGAAATTAATAATACTTGGAGTGAATTATTAATAAATCTTAGTAATGCACATGTACACTCTAATAGTGATGAAAATAGTTTTTTGAGGAATTGTTACTTAGTATTTTTCGATATTAATAAAACAAAAAGCTGGCATGTATATGAGCAATTAAAATTACGATTTAATCCAGAGGAAAATGATAAAAAAGCATTAGAGGATAACGCAAGGAAAATAAATGATTTTATTTTCTTTTTAAAAAAGGCTTCATTGCATTATTCATATTTATTTAGTAAAAATGAATTTAACAAAACTTATCATAGAGATTTTAAAAACGAGATAAGCCAAACACTTATACAAATAAGATGTCAGCCTACAAAGGCTTCCATTATGCCTTTATTCATAGCTACAATGAGCTATTTAGATGAACAGCCAGAAAATACTGCAAAAATGTTGCAATTACTGGAAATAGTAAATTTTAGAGTTTATCTGTTACCTAAAATTACATCAAGGGCTGATTCAATGCAAGGAGATATGTTTAAGTGGGCATATTGGTTGTATCATGATAGAAATTGGCACTCTTCAAATTTTGAAGACTTCTTTTATACTCAATATGGTCAATTAAAAATTGAAGGAGGTATTTTTGATAGGATTAGTCTCGATATTATAGGTTTTACAAAACATAATTGTTCAGAAAAGAAGTTAATTCAATCTTTAACTATTGATGAAGATGAAGCTGATGATTATTACCACTGGAAAGGAATACGCTATTTTTTAGCTTCATTTGAAGAATATAAACAAGATGAAAAACAGCAAACTTTTGACATTCATAATATTCTAAAACAAAGAGCAGATGTTACTGTAAAAAACAATGATTTTTTGTCTTTAGAGCATATTTGGGCTGCAAATAATAAGTCTAATGACTTTGAATACTATCCGAAAGAAAAAAGAAGACTTGGAAACTTTGTTTTATTAGGTTTATCAAAAAACATTCAACTAAGTGACAATGATATACCACATAAAATTGAAGAACTAAATAATGATTATGGATATATTTCTTTAAGGCAGGTAGCAGATTTAAATGAAATTTTAAAAAAAGCTACTTTATTTTTAGAAAATGAAAGAAACTGGAAAGTAAAAAAGAAAAATTACTATAAAGAGTTAAGCACTTTTATTAATGATAAAAGGGAAACAGAAATGATAACTTTTGCACTTAAAAGGTGGGCATTACCTAATGAAAAACTGGAAAACTTTATAAAAGTAGATAGTTTTGATAGACAAGATGTAAATGAAAGTTTCATTTTAAAAAACAGATAACATGGCACAAGAATTTACACCACAATATACCTTTAAAGAAGATAGATTAAACGAATTAAAACAACTGTTTCCTGAAGCATGGGAAGATGGTGTTTTTAATGTAGACACCTTAAAAGAACTTATTGGAGAATTTAGCACAGACAATACAGCAAAAGAACACTTTGGTTTAAACTGGGTAGGAAAACAAGATGCCAGAAGAATTGCAGCCAAACCACCTACAGGAACTCTAAAACCTTGCATTGGTGAGGGAGTAAATGAGGATACTACAGAAAACATTTTCATAGAGGGAGAAAACTTAGAAGTACTTAAAATTCTAAGAAAATCTTACATGGGTAAAATAAAGATGATTTATATAGACCCTCCTTACAATACAGGTAATGACTTTATTTACAATGATACTTTTGCTGATAGTACAGAAGATTATTTAAGAAAAACAGGAGAAAAAAGTGATGAAGGATTATTAGTGTCTAACCCCAAATCATCAGGAAAATACCATGCTAATTGGCTTTCTTTTATGTATCCAAGATTAAGATTAGCAAAAGATTTACTAAAGGATGATGGGATTATTTTTATTTCTATTGATGATAATGAAATAGATAATTTGAGATTAATGTGTGATGAAATATTTGGAGAAGAAAATTTTATTGAGCAAATAATATGGAAAAATAAATATGGGGCAGGAGCAAAAACAAAAGGTTTTATAAGTACCCATGAGTATATTCTTTGTTATAGCAAAAACACAATATCTGATTTAACAGCACCATTGCCTGAATCTGAAATAAAAAAACATAATAGAAAAGATGAAAAATATGAGTTAAGGGGTGGTTATAGATTACAACCATTACAAACAAGAAGCTTGGGAGATAGACCAAGTTTAGTTTACCCTGTTGAGGTTAACGGTAAGACGATTATGCCAAATAAACAATGGGTTTGGAGTGAAAAGAGGTTACTAAAAGCCATAGAAGAAAAAAACGTTGAAATTAGAGAGAAAGATGGTAAAATTTCAATAGATTCTAAGCAATATCTCAAGGATGAAAATGGTAAAATGAGAAGAGGTAAGCCTGTTTCTGTTTTAATGGGGCCTTATACTCAAGATGGGACAAAGGAAATTAGAGAATTATTTGACTCAAAAGACGTTTTTAACTTTCCTAAGCCATCTAAATTAATAGATGTTTTACTTAACATAGATGTAGATAATAAAGAATCTGATAACGATATTATAATGGATTTTTTTGCTGGTTCTGGTACAACAGCACATTCAATTTTAAATTTCAATTTCATTAATAAAACTAATAAAAAATTCATTTGCGTTCAAGTTCCAGAAACTATTGAAGAGAAACATATATCTTACAAGTTAGGTTATAGAAAAATAACTGAATTAACTAAACTTAGAATCAAAAAAGTTATTGAGCAAAATAATCTCAATCAAGGATTTAAAACTTACAAACAAAACAATTCAACAATATACAAATGGCAGGAATTTATTCCTGAACGAGATGGTGCTTTACCTGATTTATTTAGTAAAATGGAGTTAGTTTACAAAAACCCATTACAAGATGGAGTTACTACACAAGATTTTATTACAGAAGTAATTTTACAAGAAGGCTTTCCTTTAACAGCTCAACAAGAAGAAGTTGCAAGTGGTGTTTTTAAAATCACCCATGAATGGGTTCCATATACACTATATGCCACTATGCTATACAGCTTTAAAAACACAGATTTTGAAACTCTAACTTTAGAAGAAACAGACCATTTTGTTTGTTTAGACAAAGCTTTTGATGGTAATGATGCTTTAAAACAGTCTTTAGATAATACCTGTAAACTATATACTATTTAAGGCTATGAAATTAAAGTTTAATGCAAATCAAGATTTTCAGCTTAAAGCCATTAAAAATGTAGTAGAACTTTTTGATGGTATTGGAGAGTATCACACTCATTTTACTTCAAATACAGAAACCATTCCCAACTTACCAGATGATGAAGATTTGGATGATGATTTTCTGTTAGAAAACCTCCAATTTGTTCAAGAGGAATTTGATATGGAGATGGATGCCAGAGATACACCTACAATGAAAATTGGAGTGAGTAATTCTTTGGATAAAGAAAGAGGAATGCTTTTAGAAGGTGTTAGTAATGATACTTATGAGTATCCTACATTTTCTATTGATATGGAAACTGGTACAGGTAAAACTTATGTGTATTTAAGAACTATACATGAACTCCATAAAAAATATGGATTTAGCAAGTATGTAATAGTTGTTCCATCCATAGCTATTTTTGAAGGAGTTAAAAAAAGTTGGTTAATTACAGATAGTCATTTTAAAAGTTTATATGGTAATGATTTTGCAAGGTTAGTTCCTTACAGTTCTGATAGAATACAAGAAGTAAGAAATTTTGCCACTGCAAAGAATATCGAGGTGTTATTAATGACTATGGCGGCTTTTAATTCTGCTTCCAATAATCTATATAAACCTACAGATAAATTACCTGGCGAATTTTTGCCTTATGAGTACATTCAAAAAACCAGACCTATAGTTATTTTGGATGAACCACAAAATATGAACTCTGCAAAATCTAAAGATGCCATTAGAACATTAAAACCTCTATTTTCTTTACGTTATTCTGCAACTCATATTAATACCCCTAATTTGGTGTATAAATTAACTCCTGTAGAAGCCTTTAGAAGAAATTTAGTAAAACGTATTCAAGTTGTTGGAGTAGAACAAAAAGAATTAGGAGGTAAAATACCTATTTCATTAAAAAAAGTAAGTGGAAAAGGAAAATCTGCAAAAGCAACATTAGCAACCTACACAGAAAGAAATGGGATGCAAAAAATTGAAGAAATTACTGTTAAAACTGGAGATAATGTTGGTGCAAAAACCAAATTACAAGAACATCAAGATTTAGTTGTAGAAAACATAGGTTCAGCTAAAGGAGATGAATTTTTAGCCTTTGAAAATGGTACTACACTTACAATGCTAGGAGGTGATGGAATTTCGAGACCTGAAATTTTCAGATATCAAATTAAAGAAACTATTACTCAGCATATAGAACACCAAAAGAAAATGCAAAAGCATGGTGTTAAGGTATTGTCTTTATTTTTCATAGATAAAGTAGCTAACTTTTTAGGAGATGGCGAAAAAGAAGGAATCATCAGAAGAGTCTTTAATGAAGAGTTCAGAATCCAAAGAGATAAACTGGATATGTTTAAAGAGAAAAGCCCTGATGAAGTACAGGCTTCTTATTTTGCAAGTTATAAGCAAAAACCCAAAGGAGAAAAGGAACAAACCATTTATTTAGATAAAGATGCTACTAATGAAAAACAACGTAAAGCTCAAAAAGAACAGTTTGAGCTGATAATGAAAAAGAAAGAAGAACTACTTTCTATGGATAATGAGGTGTGTTTCATTTTTGCACATTCTGCCTTAAAAGAGGGTTGGGATAACCCCAATGTTTTTCAAATATGTACACTAAATCAAACAGTATCTATAACTAAAAAAAGACAAGAAATTGGTAGAGGTTTACGTTTAGCAGTAAACCAAAAAGGAGAACGTTTACATGATGACCAAGTAAATATTCTAACCGTTATAGCTAATGAGAGTTATGAGTCTTTTGCAAATACTTTACAGCAAGAGTATATAGATAAAGAGGGAGAAGCACCACCAAAACCAAAACCTAAAAGAGCACCTGCAAAAAGACAGGATAAATTCTTCACCAGTCAAGACTTTAAAGAGTTTTGGACTAAACTAACTTTAAAGTCCGAATATAGTATTAATGTAGATTCTGATAAGTTATTAGAAGAAATAAAAGAAAAATTTAAAGACAAGAAAAACAATACATTTCCTGAACCTAAAATTGTTATTAGTAAAGGAAATTTTGTGATGACTTCTTTCACTTTTAGAATCAAATCCTTTGAAGAAGATAACTCAGCTTTAATAAGTATAGTTAAAGAGGATACTAGAGGAAATAGAAATAACTTAGGTGGAGATTTATTTGATGGTGGTTTAAAAGTTTCAGAAGGAGATGATTTGGCTAAAATATTAAAAGAGCCAAAATTAAGAGGTTTTATAGTTAACAGTATTGAAGCCAATAAATCTAACCCCGATATAGAGTTTAAAAATGGTTTTAAAGTATCTAAATTCAAGGTAGAAACCTATTCTGTAAGTGATAATAAAGATATACAAGCCAAAGACTCTCAAACAGGTTTACAAAGGTTTCCTGTATTTAATGTGATTGATAAGTTAGGACAAGCAACATCACTCACAAAAGATACCTGCTTCAAAATCTTAAAAGCAGTTCCTCATGAGGAACAAGGAAAACTATTTAGGAATCCAGAAGGATTTACCAATAAACTAATAGAAATAACTAAAAATGCATTAGCAATTCATGTAGCAGAAAATATTGAATTTAAAGTTTCAGATACTACTATGGATAATGATGTTGATGAACTTTTTCCTGAAAAAGTAAATTATGTTCAAACAGAAATTGTAGAATCACCTAAACATGGTTTATATGATAGAACACAAAAAGATTCAGACATAGAGGACCATTTTGTTAATGCAAAATTAGAGGGAGACGATGATGTACATTTCTTCTTCAAATTTCCTTCTAAATACAAAATAGATTTTCCAAAAATCATAGGAAACTATAATCCAGATTGGGCAGTTATTAGAAAAGATAAAGAGGGAGTAAAAGTACAATTAGTAAGAGAAACTAAAGGAACTGCTGATGTAGCTAAATTAAGGTTTGTACATGAAATAAATAAAGTAAAAGTAGCACACAAGCACTTTACATCTCTTGGTATTGATTATGATGTTATAAAAGGAGATGAACCAACTTGGTATGTAAAGAAAAACATTGAACCTGTAGATAATAAATTACTGTAATTATGGAAAGGGTATATATTTTTTGTGATGAGTTTGGCACATCAACTTTAAAGCAAAATGATGCTAAAAACATCACAAAATTTGTGTATTGCTCTATCATAATTAAAGAATCTCAATTAGAACAAGCAAGAATAGTTAGAGATGAAATAAGTCGAAAATTCTTATTTGGTAAAAAAATAAAATCAAGTTCTTCAAGACTTAAAAATGACACAGTTAGAATTAATACATTAAAATATCTATTTAACAATTTAAGTTTTATTAATCACTATCTAATAGTGGATAAAGAAAAGTTAGACAAAGACAAAGGTGGTTTAAGATTCAAAGAGGTTTTCTACAAATATTTTCAAAAAATATTTGTTGGTGAATTAGCAAATTCATTTACAGATTTTGACATTAGTATGCACCACACTATTAATGATAAATATGGAGAAGGTTTAAAGAAGTATTTAAGTAATAGAGTAAAAGACAATCTCTTTGAAAACTATCACTTTTTGGATGATAATAAAGAGCCTTTAATTCAATTAGCGGATTTATTGGCTGGTTCTCTTGGTAAATGTTTTAACAAGGACTTTTATTCAGATAAAAATGAAGAAATTTTCAACATTTTAAAGCCAAGAATTTTTTCACTAAAATTCTTTCCAGAAGAAAAAAATGCAGATGTAAAGCCAATATATTCTATTTCAGAAGTAAATGAGGAAATTTACAATATTGTAAGAGGAGATGCTTTAATCGAATTAAACAAAAAAGAAGATGTTTTAGAAACTATTATTTTAGAACAGCTACTAAATTATCAAAAAATAGCTCCAACTCATTATCTACAAACCTTTGAAATAACCAACTATGTTAAATATTACCATAGAAAAGAAATATCTACAGATCAGCTTAGACTTATAATACGAGATTTAAGATTTAAGGGAATTATTATAGTATCTGCCAATAGTAAGAGTGGATATAAATTAGCTGTTAATCAAGAGGATATTTACCAGTACTTTAATCATTATTCAAAATATATTCTTCCGATGCTAAAGAAAATCCAAATAGCTAATGATATATTTATGAGAAAAACTGTTGGTGACTATAACCCTTTAAAAGACTTTGAAGAATTATCAAACTTAGTTAATGATATAAAGTTCAAATAGTTTTTATTTTTAGTCGTTATATAGATTAAGATGAAACGTTTATTATTACTTAATGCACTAATTTTATTATTTCCATTACTGTTAGTGGTGATTATAAACGAATGCTCAAGACTTAACAACTCAAATAACGGTTTTGTTAGAAAAGGAGTTACTGCTATTAATCCAAGTGTAAAAACACCTAAAAAATGCAGTTGGTATTGCCATACAGATACTGGTTACTGTAAAAAGCATCATACCCACTTACTGAAAAATCATACTTCTAAAATTGACCCTTTTTATTTTGGTATCATTAAATCATTGCATAATATTGGAGATTATGGCTTAGCCAATATCATTTTTTTAGTAATTCTATTTCCTGTATTAATCTATGTACTTTTAGTAAAAAGTATCAGTATTCAAAGAAAAATTAAAGAGCTAAAGAATGGATAGACTGATGGATATAGTGAATTTTGTTTATGCTTATTGTACAGATTTTGTAATCAATATAGCTAACATTTTAGGGTTGTCCTATTATGAAGTAAATACCTTTATTTTTGTGATTCTATACCCTTTACTGTTAGTTGGTTTGACTTGCTTATTTGTAATCCAAATTTTAAGGTTGAGGTACTGGAAAAAGAAACCCAACCTCTAAAATAGAGATTGGGAATCACTCAACTCAAAAACCAATGAAAAGAACCATCATTGATAGCTTTTGAAATACTTTTTGTAAAATCAAATGCATTGACATTACGATTTAAAAAGCTATCAATATAGCTGCTCTTATTCGCTGAGGTAAACAAATTGTACATATTCCAAAGGTTGATGTTTCCTTCTTCATTTTTACAAAACCTTTCATCTTGGTAGTAATCCTTAACAATGGTGGAAATTTGACCATCATTAGTAAGCAGTTGAGGTATTTTTAACTTCTCTTTTTTGGGTAAGAATTGATACAATTTAGCTCTACCAACCAATTGAGCAAATTGCTTTTCTGAAAGTTGATATTGGGTTAAATTTTGCATTGATTTAAAATGATACTCCATTTTGTAAGACTGCAATAACTCCAAAATTTTGGCTTTCAATTCTGCATAACTAGATACTTTTATTTCAGCAGAAAAACCATCTGTAGAAATACACAAATTACAGCATACCATATTTTGAAAACCTATAAAAACTTGAAACTTTTCAAATGACTTTTTACTGTAAAGATTTTCTCTATTGTAAGCTCTAACTCCACCAACTATTAAGGATAATTTGTTTCCATTAATAGTTTCGGTTATACTTGGTATGCGTATAATAAAAGCCATTCTTTCAAAATATTGAGTCCTTTCATGGTCTAATAAATCTTTAGCCGATTTATGTATAGCTTCAGGAATCCTGCCTTTTATTTGGTGGCTAATTCTAATTTCAGGTTTACTAATTTGATGCCTATTAAATGTTGAGTGTACACACTCATTTGTAATATCAATAAATTCTTGGTGTGCTATGGTTTTTTCGTTGTCCTTTGCAAAGACAGGGATTACACAGTCCTGCTTTAAACAAGAAAGACTAACTTCTTTTGTGTTAGCCTCTATAAAAGGATTTTGCTGGAATTGTAAAGATTCATTTGATACCTGTAATAAAGAGGAACTATTGTTATTAACTCTTTTTACTACAGGTACTTTGTTTAGGATGGGGATATCCTTAGATACTGGTATAAGTTCCATAATAATTGATTTTAATTAATTAGTAGAAGGTCTATGCACTCCATTAGAACTGAAATTTTGAGGGTTTATCAAGCTTTCTAATTGTTGCTTTTTAATTCTAAATTCTTCTTGATTAGACTGCTGAAATTGTGGATTTTGCTTGTACAATTCCATGAGCTTGTTTACTGAAAGACATTCTTGAATCCTATCTGATATAGGTTTGTTGTGTATAGGCTCAATATTACTCCATTGCAATAGTTTTTTACCTGTGGCAGAAGATATTATAAATTCAGGCTTCCCATTAAACAAGCCTGTTCTGTCTTTTGATGTTTTAACTAAATGCTTATCATTAAGGAGTTCAAAGTTAACTGTCAATTCATACTCAAAACCCTCTCTGGTTATTTCCTTAGTTCCATGCTTTACTACTTTAGTTCTACCATTAGAACCCACATCTAAGGAGTAATCTATCTTTCTCCTTGTAGTGGTAATAATGTGGCAATTAGACTGCAATATCTTATCAATAAATGCTTGATGTCTTGGAGTTACTTTTGCCCAATCTTGAAATCTACCTCCTAGTTGTTCTTGTATTTGCAAACAACCACCAGTACCTGACCACTCATGTGTAATGGAATCCAAAATACAGACTTCAATACCAGCCTTTTCACAAACTTCTATAGCTTCAATATATCTTTCAGGTGAAAATGGAGCTTGTAAATCCAATACATTATAATTTCCAAGATGACTGTACAATGAAGCCGATGAGTTCTCTGTGTCTATAACTGCTATTTTAGACCAGTCATTAGTTAATCCATGTGCCAATAATAAGGCACTTGTTGTTTTTCCAAACCCACTTGGTCCAGAAATTCCTATGCGTAGTTTTACATTACTGCGTTTACTTTGTTTTAGTTGCATAATTTTTATGTTTAAAAAAGTTAATATTTATTTGAAAAGATTCATTTATAAATGAAAAAGACTCTCAAAATGAAGAGTCTTTCATACTGTTTTAAGAAGCATATTTTAATTGAGGTTCTTCTAAGAGTTTCTGCATAGCATCATCAATTACTTTATTCTCAAATTCTTTTAGATATGCTTTTGTAACACTAATATCATGATGCCCCATAGATTCACCAATTAAATCAGTTGAAATACCTGCAAATTTTAAGTTTGTAGCAAAACTGTGTCTTATGACATAAGAGGTTACATTTTGATGCACATCTTGTATTTCTGCTATTTCCTTTAATTGTTTATTGAATTTCTTTAAGGTTTTATGCTTTCTATTTTCAATTTGTATAGGAGTTAAGTTGTCTTTTAATAAAATTGGAAACACATAATCTGTGAGTCTATTTTGGGCTTTATAGTACTCAATTATTTCTATGATGGGCTGTAGCATTTTAACCGAAAATCTACCCTTAGTTTTAGAACGGATATATAAAATTCTATCCCCCTTAATATTTTCCCATTTTAACTTCATCATATCCACAAAATTCATTCCTCCCATATAATAGCTGAAAATCATATAGTTTTTGGTGTCTATAAGATGTGGATGTTTGTTAGTGTCAATAGTTTCCATTAATCTCATTTCATCTCTGGTTAATGCTTTCTTTATTCCCTTACCTTTTAGTTTGGAAACTTTGTAAGTTTTAAATGGATAGTATTTTTCTTGTACAACCCCTTTTTTAATAGCATCATTAAATAAGGCTCTAATTTCTCTCATTTTTACACCTATACCGCCATCAGTATTATTATTGCTTCTTAAGTAAGTTTCATACTTGTCTAATAAATTGGGGGTAATTTCTCTAAAGACAAGATTCTTGTTTTTGTGAAACTTAAAAAACGAATTATGTACATCTCTATAAGCCCTTGCATTTCCTGTTCTTCCAGATTTATTAAGGTCATCTATCTTCTCTTTCCAAAATTCAGAAACAGTTACAGCATTTTGTTTTTTACCTCTAAATCTTTGTTCAAATTGATTAAGTGTGAAGTCTATATCTTCTAATGAAAATTCATCTATTATTTTTAATGCTTTTTCTTGAAGTTTTAATAACACTCTATTTCTTTGAGATGCATTTGGGTAGGTTCTTTTAAACTCATTTTTCTTTGTATCCCAATCTTGCTTTTTGCAAGACATTCCTAAAGAAATTAGTTTTGATTTTCTGTCTTTTACAATTCTTAGTATTACTGGGTATTCTTCTTGTTTATTAGGTTTATTTCTTAATGTTATTGTGATGCTTGACATGATATTTATATTTTGAGTGTGACAAAATCCATATATAGAGATTAAAGATTTTGTCATGTTTTTAATTATTGATTAAGTATTGGAATTTTGTATTCAGCTTATCACGCAGTAGATTCTTAGTATTAAGTAAGTTGTTATCTTCTAATAATTGTTTGAACTCTACTTTTTGTGCCATAGCCTTATTTCTTAAGTAAGATGTTGATTTCAATGATTCCCAATGATTATAGCTTGTGTATACGCCTATCTTCTTTTTTGCTTCTTCAGGAATGGAGCTGCTATTTTTGTAGTTATCTATTATGGTCAACTCTTCAAATCTTATCATCAAGTTTTCAAATAAACTTTGAAGATTATCTTTAGATGTTAAGTCGTTTATGTTGAAAACTCCATGTTTATTAATACTTCGGCTACATTTGTATTTAATTTCAATTCTTAGTACATTATTTTTTAAACTATATTGTTTTGCTTTGTCATATATTTTAAAGTCATATTGTGAATGGTCAAATTGTTTAAATTCTCCTTTACCATTAAACTTCTTGTTATGATTATGAGTTTGATATTTATGCATCATTATATTGTCTTTTACAATAAATTCAGCAGGAAAATCCAATTCAATATTTAATCCAAATTCCAGTTTTGATAATCTGGCATTTTCAAGCTTGATTAAGCCATTATTTAATAAATCAATGCTTTCTGTTAGTTGTGAGTAGGTGAAGTCATTATGATTTCTATATCCTTTTTTGTTTAGTTGATTATAAAACTTATGCAAAGAGTTCATCACACAAATTTTTTTCTCAGTAATATTTATTTCCATTGAACCTAAATTGGTTTTGTATGGATATTCTATTTCTCCTGAGTGTTTTTCCAAAACAACTCTCAATTCCTCAAAGTTTTTAGAATCACATATAAAAGATTCCACTTCACTTTTGTCCTTGTAGTTCATCCTAATAAAATCTATCATAATGCTAGATTTTTATTAGTTCTACTTAGGTAGTTTTCAACATCACATTCCAATTCATTATTAGATGTAATCTTACCGTTAAAAACCCATGCATCAAGCTCTGATTTCTTGAAGTAGATTTTTTTGCCACCAGGTTTATAAAAAGGGATTTCCTTATTACTGGTCATCTTGTGTAAACAAGATTTTGATAGTTGTAGATACTGTGTAGCATCATCAACACTAAATATTTCTTTAGTGTTTAAATTATTAAGTTGAAGAAGTCTTTTTATTTCCTCTATCTCAGTTTGGATATTTTCCATAACTATAATTGTTATGGATAAGCGCTTATCCTGATTAATACTGAGACAAAGAAACCTTAGAAGTACAGGTATATACTTTTACTATACCTTGACTGTATGGTAAAGGTATATTTAGAGAGAAGAAATTATAGTGTCAATTCTTTCTTTTTGAGTTACGTTTTTAGAGTATGTAGATTTTGATTGTTTCAGGTTTTTTAGTTCATTTCCAAGATTATCCCTAAAAACATATTTTATATATCTACTAAGGTCGGTTATTATATTACTTTTTAGATATCGTTTTTTTATAAGCTCTTCTATAAAATAGAATAGGGATATTTTACTTGTAAATTTATTTTTGCCAGTAATCAACCAGTAAATACCTTCTTTTATTTCCTTTCCTGTGAAAGCATTTATAAAATCTGTTTTATTACATTTTATAACAGCTGGGGTTTCAGTCAACAAAAGATGTAATTTTTCTACTTTGGTTAATTGTTCTTCTGTGGTATCTGCAAGAAGATTAAAGGAAAGATTATATTCATTTTGGGCTGCGATTACCTGTTTTGAATATTGGTCAATCAAAGAAGTAATTTCATCAAAATACTTTGTTAAGAAAGGAAACTCTTCTATATTTCTATCAGTGTAGTATTGTTTAAGTTTAATTCTTAAAAAATCAGCATAACCTGTAGTTTCTTTTTTATCTGCAAAACGTTTTTGAAATTCACTTTCAATAAATCGCTTAGTTATGTTTATTTCTGTTCTAAGTTTTGTTTTTATAGTTCCTTCAAAAGAAAAGGTAATATAGTTAGCTTGGGTTTCTTCTTTATGATGAAGATTGGGGACTTTGATAATATGACGTACTTTATCTATTTCTTCAATATTGTTAAAGTAAAGTTCTTCTGTGATATTAGTATAAAATTCCTTTAAGTCCTTTTGAATTTGATTTTCGAAATAGTTGTCTAAAAACAAGAAAGGATATTCTGCTGTACTTTTCATAAAACCAAAAATATGAAATGTTTGACCTATGTTTGACCTGTATAAAAAAAGAAAGCCACTCAATTTCTTGAATGGCTTGTCTTTATTAAGCTCCCCCTCTTGGGCTCGAACCAAGGACCCTCTGATTAACAGTCAGATGCTCTAACCAACTGAGCTAAGAAGGAATTTTCTATTTTGACTTAGCGAGTGCAAATATAACTTCTTTTTTAAATACCACAAACTTTTTTTAAAAAAAATTTGATTTTTTTTAATCAAAAATCGCTTTAAAAATATCATTACCGTTTGCAAATAACACCAAAGCAATTAAAAGAAAGAAACCTACCATTTGCGCATACTCCATAAACTTATCTCCAGGCTTTCTTCCTGAGATCATTTCATATAATAAAAACACAACATGACCACCATCTAAAGCTGGAATTGGCAATAAATTTAAAACACCAAGCATAATAGATAAGAATGCTGTAATACTCCAAAAAGTTTCCCAACTCCATGTATCTGGAAAAATATCAAAAATAGCTTTAAAACCACCTACTCCTTTATACGCTCCAGTACTTGGGCTAAAAATCATTTTTAATTGACCAAAGTATGATGTAATCTGCCCTGTAAATTTTTTATATCCAACACCAAAACTCTCTCCTAATGAATATTGTTTTCTTATAACTGATAAATATCCTAATTTTTCAAAAAGGCTATAGCTTACTCCAGGATAGATTCCAAATTGACCATTGTCATCTACTTTTAATTCTCTCTTTATGAATTGAGAATCTCTTTTAATATCTACAGAAACGGTTTGCCCTTTTAAAGATTGTAAAACATCAGGAAACTGATCAAAATATCTAACTTCTTTACCATTAATAGCACTTATAAAATCGCCTTCCTTTAAATCAACACCTTTATTTAATGATGAATCTGTTGCTTGACTAAAAATAAAAGGCATTCTTACTTCAAAAAGGCTACGGTCTTTACTTGTAGATAATTGACCTAGAAAATCTTCTGGTAAATCTATTGTTTGCTCAACACCATTTCTTTTAATAGTTACAGACTCTGCACCTATAATATTAGATTTCATATCTGATAAATTTTCTACCCTAACACCTCCTAGAGCAACAACATCATCTCCTGTTTGAAAACCTAAATTTGTTAGTAATGGATTTTCAATCATATATCCGTCTTTAATACTAGCAGTATCCACATCTGTATCTCCATAAATAAAAGACGCAAAAATGTAAATAACCAATGCTAATACAAAGTTCACAAAAACACCGCCTAACATAATAATTAAACGTTGCCATGTTGGTTTAGAACGAAATTCCCATGGCTGTGGTTCTTTTGCCATTTGCTCAGTATCCATACTTTCGTCAATCATACCTGCAATTTTCACATAACCTCCTAAAGGCAACCAACCAATACCGTACTCTGTCCCCCCTATTTTCTTTTTAAACAATGAAAATTTCACATCAAAAAACAAATAAAACTTCTCAACTCTAGTTTTAAAAGCTTTTGCTGGTATAAAATGCCCTAATTCGTGTAATACAATTAGTAGCGAAAGACTCAATAAAAACTGAGATATTTTAATAACAAACTCCATATATTTTTCAATCAAATTTTAATAATCGCACAAAAGTAAGCTTTTAAACCAACTTTAAAAAAACAATTAAATATAGTAAAGGCTTTTAACAGTAATTTAAGCTAGTATCAGATTCATCTTGAATAAAAATCATTGTATCTTTGTTACAATTCTAATTTTTACGAGAATCTACATGTTATCTATTTTAAAGTCTTACAAGGTTTTTGCTGTTATTTTTGCTATTATATCTGTAATAATAGTTTCACTTATCTATAATACTTTAAATGTTTACCAGCCACTCCCTATATACCAGCCTACTATGGTTAGCACTGAATTGGTAGATAGCACGCTGCAATACAAAAAAAAATATCATAAAATAGCAGATTTTAGTTTTCTTAATCAGAATGGGAAAACTATTACCCAAAATGATTATAAGGATAAAATATATGTTGCCAATTTCTTTTTCACTACTTGTCAAACCATTTGTCCTATTATGACAAATTATATGACAGAGATACAAAAGAGTATTTTAAATGATAACGAGATTATGTTATTATCTCATTCTGTAACTCCAGAAATTGACACGGTTGAACAATTAAAACGTTATGCCGATAAAAAAGGTGTGAACGATAACAAATGGAATCTGGTTACTGGAGATAAAAAAGAAATTTACAGACTGGCAAGAAAAAGCTATTTAGCAGTAAAGGAAAACGGAGATGGTGGTCCTTTTGATATGGTTCATACCGAAAACTTTATGCTAATTGATAAAAAACGTCAAATTCGTGGGTTTTACGACGGAACGGATGAAGAAGACATTGATAGGTTACTTAAGGATATTGCCATTTTGAAACAAGAGAAATAAAATAGCTAACACTAACTATTACAGGTAAACCCGCGTTAGGGATTAAGGCATTTATTGAAGCTCTTTTTGTGTTGTTGCGTCTATGCAACACAAAAAAGCGACTGCCGCAAGCCCGACCCTTTTCGGGAAACGCAAAAAACATGAATAAAACTATAACTTAAATTGAAAACTGATACTCAAAACTTTTTTTACTTCTAAACTTTAGTTTACTTTTGGCTCTTTAAAATCAATCTAAATAAGCTTGCAAGACACTTTAGCACATCTTAAGCGTGGTGAACAAGGTATTATCACTGATGTTTCATCAATACATATACCTTTAAAACTTCTAGAAATGGGATGCTTACCTGGCAACTCTGTGAAGCTAGTACAGCTAGCTCCATTTCAAGACCCTATGTATTTGAATATAAACGGGACGCATTTGGCTATAAGAAAAGAAACTGCAATGCATATTCTAATTGAAAAAATAGATGAGTAAGCAAATAAATGTAGCTTTAATAGGAAATCCTAATACGGGTAAAACCTCTGTGTTTAACGCACTTACTGGCTTAAACCAAAAAGTTGGCAACTACCCTGGTATTACGGTTGAAAAAAAAGAAGGTATTTGTAAGTTACCTAGAGGTGTTAAAGCTCACATTATTGATTTACCTGGAACTTATAGTTTAAACGCATCTTCGCTTGACGAAAATGTAGTTATAGAATTGCTTTTAAATAAAAACGATAAGGATTTCCCCAATATTGCTGTTGTTGTTAGTGATGTAGAAAACTTAAAACGGAATCTACTCATATTCACTCAAATTAAAGATTTAGAAATACCTACCATTCTTGTTATTAATATGGCAGACAGAATGAGTTATAAGGGTATTTCTCTTGATATTGAATATTTAGAAAAAGAGTTAGACACCAAAATTGCTTTAATAAGTACACGCAAAAATGAAGGCATAGACAAGCTTAAAGAACTTGTTTCTAATTATAAAGAGATATCTACTTCTGCCTGTATAAATCCTGCTGATATTGATAAAGAATATTTTAGCAATTTAAAGAAGACATTCCCAAATCAATTACTCTACAAACTATGGTTAGTTATTACCCAAGATGTAAATTTTGGTAAAACTGATAGAAACCAAATAGATGCGGTTGCAGATTTTAAGACAAAAAGTAAAGGCGACTTAAAAAGACTTCAGCAAAAAGAAACTATAAAACGTTATCAATTTATTAATAACGCTCTTAAAAAAGGACAAACCATTGACGCTTCTCAAGCTAAAGATTTACGAAGCAAACTAGATCGCGTATTAACGCATAAAGTTTGGGGCTATGTTATTTTCTTTGTTATCTTACTAACTATATTTCAAGCCATTTACGATTGGTCTGGAGTGCCTATGGATTTTATAGATGGTGTTTTTGCATCTTTAAGTGAATGGCTAAAAAACCAGCTACCCTCTGGTGCTTTTACAGATTTACTTGCAGAAGGTATCATTCCTGGACTTGGTGGTATTGTTATATTTATTCCACAGATAGCATTCTTATTTCTATTCATTGCCATACTTGAGGAAAGCGGATACATGAGTCGTGTTGTGTTTTTAATGGATCGTGTTATGCGTAAATTTGGATTGAGTGGTAAAAGTGTTGTCCCGTTAATTTCTGGAACAGCTTGTGCTATTCCTGCAATTATGGTAACACGAAATATTGAGAGTTGGAAAGAACGTTTAATAACTATTCTTGTTACACCTTTTACAACCTGTTCTGCAAGACTTCCCGTTTACCTAATAATTATTGCTTTAGTAATTCCCGAAGGCAGGTTTTTTGGTTTAAGCTACCAAGCTTTAACTTTAATGCTATTATATTTAATAGGCTTTGGATCTGCTGTTATTTCAGCATATATCTTAAATAAAGTTTTAAAAATAAGAAATAAAACATTTTTTGTAGTTGAAATGCCAAACTATAAATTACCAATGTTTAAAAACGTAGCGATTACAGTTTTAGAAAAAACAAAGTCTTTTGTTTTTGGTGCTGGTAAAATTATTTTAGCCATTTCAATTGTACTTTGGTTTTTAGCCTCTTATGGTCCTGGAGAACAGTTTAACAATGCTGAAGAAATCATAAAAACAGAATACGCCTCACAGAATTTAAATGAAGGAGAAATTCAAAATAAAATTGCTTCTCACAAACTAGAACACTCTTTTATAGGCATTACTGGACGAGCTATTGAACCAGCAATAAGACCATTGGGTTACGATTGGAAAATTGGAATTGCTATAGTAAGTAGTTTTGCTGCTCGTGAAGTATTCGTTGGAACCTTAGCAACTATTTATAGCGTTGGGAATGACGATGAAGAAACCATAAAAAACAGAATGGCTGCCGAGAAAAACACCATGCTTGGAGGTCCTTTATTTACATTAGCTTCTGGTATTTCATTATTATTATTTTATGCTTTCGCTATGCAATGCATGAGTACACTAGCCGTTGTTAAACGAGAAACTAATAGCTGGAAATGGCCAACACTTCAATTAATAATCATGACAGCTATTGCTTATATAACAGCCCTAATTGCTTTTCAATTTTTGAAATGATTCACTTATTAAACCGACTTAATTAATCATGAATACAATTATCCAAAACATACTAGTTTTTTCGGCTTTAATTCTAGCGTTAGGATTTATTATAAAAACATATTTTTGGTCTCCAAAAAAGAAAAAAACAAAAGTTTGTGGAGGAGACGATGATTGTGGCTGCCATTAAAATTAACACAACTTAACTATTTACTTAAATTTTAAGTAAATAGTTACAAAAACTAGTTATGTCTTTTAACTATCCTATTTTTTATAATTACTTTAAACGTTTATAACTTAAACCGCATAAGTAATTAATTAAAATGAAAAAAAAATATTTCTACGCATTAACATTGTCATTGCTTATTTCAGGCTATATCAATGCTCAAAAAAAAGGTAAAACAATTGAGTTAATAGACACCAACTTGAGTCATTTCGAGAAATGGAATGGTGTACCTCACTCAACCATAGAAGGCTTACCTACTGGAACATATCAATCTGATAATGTTCATGACGGCACACCCTTAGGGCTTAATAATGACATAAAAAGTGTATTCTCTGTAATTTCTGAAAATGGAGAGCTTGTTTTAAAAATTACAGGTGAAGTATACGGAGGTCTTACAACTAAAGAATCATATGAAAATTATCATTTAAGCATCATGTTTAAATGGGGAGATAAAAAATGGGCACCAAGACTAAAAGCATTAAGGGATAGCGGGATTTTATATCATTGTTATGGCGAGCATGGTCGTTTCTGGAAAACATGGAAAACAAGTTTAGAGTACCAAGTTCAAGAAACAGACATGGGAGATTTTATCTCTATTGGAGGAAGCGCGGCTTCTCCGAAAATTGGCGCTCCACAAGTTGAAATTAGAGGATCTAAAGGAATAAAGCGAAATAAATACGACCCAAATTCTAACAAATACTTAAAGAAAATTGGCTACACAAGTGCTTATACAGAATCAGATGAGCCTCATGGAGCATGGAATCATTTAGAAATTTATGTAGTTCGCAATGATGCTGTGCACGTTGTAAATGGAGAAGTTGTTATGGTTGTTGAAAATGCGAAAACACACGATGGAAAAATACTTGACAAAGGACAAATCCAAATACAAAGTGAAGCTGCTGAATGCTACTACAAGCAAGCTGCCATAACCGGAATTAAAAAATTTCCAAAGAAAATCAGAAAGCAAGTTCGATTTAAATCGTAGTTAGCCTCCCTATTAAGGTTTTTAAATTTACAAGATGCGTCATTTTGATTTTTTCAAAGTGACGTTATCTTTTTCAATTAAAATCAAAAAACAACTATTAACCTACTTTCACAAACAAGTTATTCGCAATCATATTAGAAATAATAAACTCTTTAGCACTCACCAATATCGTTACCGAATTATCAAAAGGTTCTTTATGAACAACAATCAATTCAGTTCCTAAAGCAATATTGTTTTTATCTAAATACTTTAAAAATTCTGAAGATGAATCTTGAACACCTACACAAATACAAGCATCTCCTATTTGAGCTTGAGATAATAAAATTTTATCTATGCTTTTTATTTTTCCTGTTTCATCTGGTATAGGATCTCCATGCGGATCATGTGTAGGATACTCTAAAAACGCATCAAGTTGCTTTATCAATTTTTCAGATTTAATATGCTCTAATTGTTCTGCAACTTCATGAATTTCATCCCAAGAAAAGTTCAATTTTTCAACCAAAAATACTTCCCAAAGTCTATGTTTCCTAATAATACTAACAGCAACTCGTTTCCCTTTTTCAGTTAAAGTAGCGCCTTGATATTTCTTATAATCAGCATATCCTTTTTCAGATAGCTTCTTAACCATATCTGTAACAGAAGAGGCTTTAGTTTTTATGTCTTTAGCAATAGCGTTTGTGCTGACATTATTTACACCTTGCTTTCCTAAATGGTAAATTGACTTAATATAATTCTCTTCTGTAAGGGTAATCATTATAAATATTTAGATAAAACAAATATACAAAAATCATTAGATTAAAATAATTTTTAGATAAATCTAAAAATTATTTTATATTTGTAAAAAATAAATATAATGAAGTATCTAAATATATGCTTTATAAGCATATTAAGCTTTTCTATAAACGCTCAAAATATTACAGGGAATACAACAACAGAGAACACCCCTCTACCCTATGTAAATATTTACTTAAAAGGCACGCAAAAAGGCGCTGTTTCTCAAGACAATGGATCATTTAACATTACTAAAGTAGACCCTGGAACTTATACTATCATTGCATCATTTACAGGGTACAAAACTCAAAAAAAAACGATTACAATAGATAATAAGAATTTCAATGTAAATTTTGATTTACCAGAATCTGAAATGCTAGATGAAATCGTTGTTACAGGAACTTTAAAAGCGGTATCAAGACTAGAGAGTCCTGTTCCTGTTGAAGTCTACACACCAACGTTCTTAAAAAAGAACCCAACACCAAATATTTTTGAGGCTTTACAAAACGTAAATGGTGTTCGTCCACAAATTAATTGTAACGTATGTAACACAGGAGATATACACATTAACGGGTTAGAAGGTCCATACACACTTGTACTTATAGACGGCATGCCTATAGTTAGTGGTTTATCTACAGTTTACGGTTTATCTGGAATTCCAAATTCTTTAATAGAACAAATAGAAATTGTAAAAGGCCCCGCCTCCTCGCTATACGGAAGTGAAGCTGTTGGTGGACTTATAAATATTATAACCAAACTCCCAGAAAACGCTCCTCGTTTCTTTGCAGATAGTTATGCAACTGGCTGGGGCGAACTAAATTTAGATCTAGGTTTTAATACTAAGGTTGGAAATAAAGCCAATCTTCTTTTTGGTATTAACTACTTTAATTACAACAATCCTATTGATAATAATGGAGATAACTTTACAGACTTAACACTACAAAATAGAATATCTATTTTTCAAAAATGGAATTTTAAACGTAAAGAGAACAAAGTATTTTCTTTAGCTGCACGTGTTTTTTATGAAGACCGATGGGGAGGAGAAATGCAATGGGATTCTTCTTTTAGAGGCGGAAATGAAATTTACGGAGAAAGCATTTACACAAAACGAGGTGAGCTTTTAGGAAAGTATCAACTTCCTATTAAAGAGAAAGTTTTATTTCAATTTTCGTATACAGATCATGATCAAAACTCAGTATATGGAGATGTCCCATATTTAGCACAACAACGTATCGGCTTTGGTCAATTCACATGGGATAAACCTCTTAAAAATCATGACTTACTTTTTGGTGCTGCAGCTAGATATAATTTCTATAACGATAATACACCAGCAACTATTAAAGCTGATGAAGTTGTTATTCCTTCCTTTTTTGCTCAAGACGAAATAAAACTAAACAACAAACACACTATACTACTTGGCGCTCGCTATGATTATGATAAAAGACATGGCAATATTTTCACACCAAGAATTGCTTACAAATTCAAACCAACTCAAGACGATATTTTTAGAATAAATACAGGCACAGGCTTTAGAGTAGTCAATATTTTTACCGAAGAACACGCCGCATTAACGGGAGCTAGAGACGTTATAATCGCCGAAGAACTTAAACCAGAACGCTCTTATAATATCAACTTCAACTACCTTAAAAAATTCTACACAAAATCTGGCGTCATTATTGGATTAGATGCTTCCACATGGTACACATATTTTTCAAACTTAATATTACCAGATTATGATACTAATCCTAACGAAATAATATATGACAACCTTAATGGCAAAGCTATTACAAAAGGAGTTAGTGTAAATCTAGACGCTATAATCGCAAGCGGTATTAAAGTCCTTGTTGGAGGAACTTTTCAGGATGTCTCTCAAACGGAAAACGGAATTAAAAAACGTCAAATTTTAACCGAACGTTTTACAGGAACATGGGCTGCATCTTATAAAAATTACAAATACAATTTAACTGTAGATTATACGGGCAATGTATACGGACCAATGCGTTTACCATTGTTAGGCGATTTAGATCCAAGAAGCGAAAATTCACCAACTTGGAGCATCCAAAACATACAATTAACATTTGATGGCATAGATAATCTAGAAATTTATGGAGGCGTAAAAAACCTTTTAAACTGGACACCAAATGAAGGAAATCCGTTTATTATAGCAAGAGCAAATGACCCTTTTGATAAGGGTGTCGCTTTTGACACTAACGGAAACGCACAAGTTACACCAACCAATCCATACGGACTAACATTTGACCCCTCATATGCTTACGCACCAAACCAAGGCATTAGAGCTTTTTTAGGCTTAAGATATTCACTTAAATAATTAATTGCTTTTTAGTAATTTTACAACAAATTAAAACCCATGAAAAAACTTAGATACGCAGTATTAATTTGCTTAGTTCTTTTCAATTGCAAAGACGAAAAAAAGACTAACATCAAATTAAATATTGTCACTACTACATCAATGATAACCGACTTGGTTAAAAACATAGCTGGAGACCATGTTAACCTACAAGGCCTAATGGGAAGTGGTGTAGACCCACACCTATATAAAGCAAGTGAAGGCGATGTTTCAAAATTAGCAAATGCGGATTTAATTTTTTACAACGGACTCCATTTAGAAGGTAAATTGGTAGAGGTATTCGAAAAAATGCATAGCCAGAAAACCAAAACTATCGCCATTTCAGATGCTCTAGACAAAAGCACATTAATTGGCTCAGAATATTTTGCATCAAATTACGATCCTCATATTTGGTTCAATGTAACATACTGGAAACAAGCCTCTCAATTTATTATAAATAAGCTTTCAGAAGCTGTTCCAGAACAAAAATCGGTATTCGAAGCCAACGGGAAAGCCTATTTAAACAAATTAAACAACCTTAAAAGCAAGATAACAAGCACTATAGAAACATTGCCCAAAGAGAAACGCATACTAGTAACAGCTCATGATGCTTTCAACTATTTTGGAAAAGCATTCGACTTTGAAGTTGTTGGCCTACAAGGTTTATCTACCGCCACAGAAGCAGGTGTTCAAGATGTTCAAAAACTAGCAGCTTTTATCATAGAAAAGGATGTAAAAGCAATATTCGTTGAAAGTTCTGTACCAAAAAGAACCATAGAAGCATTGCAAGCCGCTGTAAAATCTAAAAATCATCAAGTCACTATTGGCGGTACGCTATACTCAGACGCACTAGGAAACGAAGGAACTGCAGAAGGCACATATATTGGCATGTTTAAATACAATGTTAACACTATTGTCAATGCATTGAAATAATAGTATTAGAAGCTATTTCCTGCTATCCGCTGTATCTTTTTGAAAAAAACAAAAAGGATGCCGCTTCTATCAGGGCTAAATCATCAGTAAACTTGGTTTTAGAGATCAAGTTAATTGTCTTCCTGTAATGTTTTAAAACATTGTAGGTATCAAAAAAAGATAAAAAAATGGATAAAAAAAAGATTCCTGTCTCCGCAGGAAGAATCGCAGTAAAAGTTGACGATTTAACCGTTGCTTACAACTATAAACCTGTACTATGGGATATCGATTTAGAAATTCCAGAAGGCGTTCTCATGGCTATTGTTGGCCCTAACGGAGCAGGAAAATCAACCCTTATAAAATCTATTTTAGGCATTTTAAAACCTATAGCTGGTAGTGTTAGTATTTACAACCAACCTTACGAAAAACAACGCTCGCTAGTCGCCTATGTCCCTCAAAAAGGTAGTGTCGATTGGGATTTCCCAACCACAGCTTTAGATGTTGTGATGATGGGAACCTATGGCAGTTTAGGCTGGATAAAACGCCCAGGGCAAAAAGAAAAAAAAGCAGCATTAGAAGCCTTAGAAAAAGTTGGCATGCTTCCATTTAAAGGCAGACAAATAAGTCAGCTCTCTGGCGGACAACAACAACGTATATTTTTAGCACGAGCATTAGTACAAAACGCATCCATTTATTTTATGGATGAACCTTTTCAAGGTGTAGATGCTACAACTGAAATAGCCATAATCAACATTTTAAAAGAATTACGTAAAGCAGGAAAAACAGTAATTGTAGTACATCACGATTTACAAACTGTTCCAGAATATTTCGATTGGGTAACCTTTTTAAACGTGAAAAAAATTGCCACTGGTCCCGTTAAAGACATCTTTAATGATGACAACTTAACTAAAACCTATGGTATTAACTATAAAGTAAGTATACAGGAATAAGGCAATTAGAAAAAATAAAGCTAAAATAGAAACGAAAACATAAATAACACTTGAAATTCCGACGCAGTCGGAAACGTGAAAATTAAGAAATAGAGAGAGAGAGAGAAGGAATGAAGATGCGAGGCGAAGTTTCAAGCACGTAATTCCGAAACGAATGATACGTAGAAATCTCCTAATTTTTACATGATTTTTTTAGTTTGTTTTTTCATCAAGGAAACAATGAGCAAACATAAAAACAAATGGACGTAACAGAATACATAAAACTTGTCTTTACAGACTACACCCTAAGAACCATTACCTTAGGAACTGCAATTTTAGGTGCAGTCTGCGGTATGCTAGGTAGTTTTGCTGTACTTCGAAAACAAAGCCTTTTAGGCGATGCTATTTCGCATGCAGCATTGCCAGGAATAACTATCGCTTTTTTAATTACTGGTGCAAAGGATAGTAATATTCTATTATTAGGCGCACTTCTTAGCGGACTCGTTGGTACCTTTTGGATTCGTGGCATTATCAGTAAAACCCATTTAAAATCTGATACTGCTTTAGGCTTAATTCTATCACTCTTTTTCGGGTTTGGAATGTTATTATTAACCTTCATTCAAAAACAACCAAACGCGAATCAAGCAGGATTAGACAAATATTTATTCGGGCAAGCCGCTACTCTAGTAGAAAGTGATGTTTGGCTTATGGCCATTGTAACAAGTATATGTTTATTCGTTTTACTACTATTTTGGAAAGAATTTAAAATCCTTCTTTTTGATGCAGATTACACAAAAACACTAGGCTTCAACACTAAGTTTATAGATATATTAATTACCACATTTATAGTCCTCGCTATTGTTTTAGGACTTCAAACTGTTGGAGTTGTTTTAATGAGCGCAATGCTATTAGCTCCTGCTGCCGCAGCAAGACAATGGACAAATAGACTAGGCACCATGGTAATTATCGCAGCCCTATTTGGAGCTTTTTCTGGAGTTTTTGGAACCGCTATTAGCGCCAGTCAAAACAATTTGTCCACAGGTCCAGTTATTGTAATTGTTGCCGGTTTTTTTGTTTTGATATCATTTATATTTTCACCAAGTCGTGGATTGTTATTTAAACAAATACGATTTATTAAAAACCGTCGTGATTTACAGCTACATAAAACTCTATCTTTTATGTACCATATAGCAGAAACACATGAGGATATTACACATCCTCACACCATAAAAATATTAAATAATTTTCAAGGGTACACCAAAGGAACCCTTCAAAAACTAGCAGATAAACACTATGTAACTTTAAGTGATGGTAATTGGAGTTTAACCGAAGAAGGCTTTAAAACGGCATCTAATTTATATAACCAACAAAACGACAACAATGAGTAGTGCTCAAATAGAAATACAACTTATTGCGAGTGTAGTTGCTATTGCATGCGCTATTCCAGGAACATTCTTAGTATTACGCAAAATGGCTATGATAAGTGATGCCATTAGTCATTCTATTTTACCTGGTATTGTTATTGGCTTCTTTATAACTCAAGATTTAAACTCGCCTTTATTAATATTTTTAGCAGCCCTAACAGGAATTATCACAGTCGTTTTAGTTGAATATATTCAAAAAACTGGACTCGTTAAAGAAGACACCGCTATAGGTTTAGTATTTCCAACCCTATTTAGTATTGGCGTTATTTTAATTGCAAAAAATGCTAACGATGTTCATTTAGATGTAGACGCTGTTCTTTTAGGCGAACTAGCCTTTGCTCCATTTGATAGACTTCTTATTGCAGGAGCTGATGTTGGCCCAAAAGCGCTGTGGGTTATTGGATCGATTTTAATTATTTCAGTCATATTATTAATTGCCTTTTTCAAAGAACTTAAAGTTAGCACGTTCGATAAAGGTTTAGCTGCTTCATTAGGCTTTTCTCCAGCCATTATCCATTACGGACTTATGGGTGTGTCATCAATTACAACCGTTGGTGCTTTTGATGCTGTTGGCGCTATTTTAGTGGTTGCTTTAATGATTGCCCCCGCTGCAACCGCTTATTTACTTACAACCAACTTAAAACACATGCTTATTTACGCTATTTGCTTTGGCGTATTTAGCGCTATTTCTGGATATTGGCTAGCACACAGTTTAGATGCCTCTATAGCAGGATCTATTACTACTATGTTAGGTTTACTGTTTTTAGCAGTATATCTGTTTGCTCCTACAAAGGGCGTTATTGCGGTTATGTACAGAGAAAAACAACAACGCACAGAGGTTTCGTTACTCACATTCTTATTGCATTTAAGAAATCATACTGAAGAAAGAGAACGTCATGTAAATCACCTCAACGAACATATAAATTGGCAAAAAGTACGTTCAAAAACCGTTTTAGATTTAGCCCTAAAAAACAATATGATTAAGTTTGATAAAAATATTGTTTCACTTACTGAAAAAGGAAATAATTTTACCAGTCAAGCTATTGATTATATAATAACTAACGAAGACTCCAAAATTGAACACATGAAGGAAGATTTCTTTTTGTTTAGAGGGTAAACTATTATTCTAAATAAGCTCGTATTTTTCATAATTATTTTTTTAAATTATAAAAAAGCAATTCATTTATAGTAAAAAATTTTGAATATCCGTAATTAGGCATAATTATAAAAAAGACTTATTTTAGATAAAAAAATAAGGATGAATATTTTCAGTTTTATAGCCCATTTTGATAGTGAGGAGTCCTGTCGTAATCACTTAAAGGCAGAGCGAGATAAAAT
>CALKXS010000077.1 GCA_938003745.1 uncultured Algibacter sp. | reverse complement strand
TTCTTAAAAAATCTATGACTTATGATAACGGAATAGAAATGGCTAGACATGAAAAAATCACTCGTAAAACTGGTATGAAAATTTACTTTGCTCACCCCTATTCTTCATGCGAAAGAGGTACTAATGAAAACACGAATGGGCTCATTAGAAGACACCTTCCTAAAGGAACTGATTTTAACATAATCAATGAAAGTATACTATCTAAAATTCAAGATAAATTAAATAATAGACCACAAAAAATTAT
Source organism: uncultured Algibacter sp. (assembly GCA_938003745.1). Classification (GTDB taxonomy): domain Bacteria; phylum Bacteroidota; class Bacteroidia; order Flavobacteriales; family Flavobacteriaceae; genus Postechiella. Next base: position 5,446 of record CALKXS010000077.1, on the reverse strand, counting down.
TAGCTATAAAACTCCTAAAGAAATAATAGAAAATGAACTAAAAATGGTAGCTTAGACTTAAATTAAAATTAGCAACAATTGTTGCGTTAACACATTGAATGCAGCAAGTTTTAATATATTTTTTAAGGAGCATAGCTTTTTAACGACTTATTGATATATGCATAAATAGTTTATGTCTGTTGCTAAAGCTTATATCTTAGAGTCATTAATGCCATAATAAAATGGCATTTCTTATATTATATACAAATGAAAAACATACTTATCTTTTTAACATTTTTCACATTTTTTAAATCCTTTTCACAAATACTAGAGCCTGTAAAGTGGACGACTAGTATTGAAAAAACATCAGATAAAGAAGTTATATTAATTACAACCGCCATTATAAAGGCTAATTGGCATTTATACTCACAAAACGTACCTGAAGATGGACCAATACCTACTACATTTTCTTTTGCGGGGAATAAAAATTATTTAAAAAAAGGAAATAATTTGGAAGAAAAAGGGCATACAATACATGACCCTGTTTTTGATATGACAATTAAATTCTTTGAAAAGGAAGCCAGCTTTAGACAAAAAATAAAATTAAAATCGAATAAAGCTTTTAAGGTTAATGCCTCTGTTGAATTTATGGTTTGCGATGATTCCAGATGTTTAGCACCAACTGAAATTGATCTAATCTTTAACATCAAATAATCTTACTTAATACCATGAGAAAATTACTTTTTCTTTTAATTCTTATAACCTCTTTAACAGGTTACTCGCAAATATTAGAACCCGTAAAATGGACTACTTCTATAGAAAAAATATCTGCTTCTGAGTTTTTATTGATAGCAGAAGCATCTATAGAAAAGGGATGGCACTTATACTCGCAAAACGTACCTGAAGATGGACCTATACCAACAACCTTCACCTTTGATGATTCAAATAATAACTTCGAAATTATTGGTAATACCTCCGAAGGAAAAGGGCATACTATTGATGATCCCGTGTTCAACATGCAGATTAAGTTTTTTGAAAACAAAGCAGTATTCAATCAAAAAATAAAGATCCTTGAAAATAGTAGTACAATAAGTGGTTTTGTTGAGTTTATGGTTTGTGATGACAAAAGATGTCTTCCACCTACCGAAGTAAACTTTACTTTCAAACTTCCTGAGTTAGCTAAGGCGAAAACCATGGAAATCCAAAATACTTTTAACAACCTTCAAAAAAACATATTAACTCCGGTTAAATGGAAAACCTTTGTAGAAAAAGTTTCTGACAATGAATATGATTTGATAATCAATGCAGAAATTGAAGACGATTGGCATGTTTATTCGCAATACACAGCTGATGGAGGTTCGCTACCGTTAATCATTCAAAAAAACACTCCCAATTCAAATTATGAACTTATAGGTAAAGCTATTGAAAGTGATACTGTTCAAAAGTATAACGAAACTTTTGGAGTTGTTGAAACTTTTTTTCAGAACCAAGCTATACTTAAACAGCGCGTAAAATTAAATAACAATAAAATTAAAAGTTTATCATTGAATTTAACAGCACAGGTATGCAAAAAAGCATGTCTCCAAATTGATGAAATCTTTACATTTTCTTTAACTGGAAACCAAGATGAATATAGCTCTAATGACGGCGCTACTTTAAGTGAAAATGATGAAATAAATAATTTGCTCTATGGAATAACTCCTAAAGATGTAAAATTAATGGAGAACACTTTAGTACAAAAAAAATCCCTTTGGACAATCTTTGGTCTTGGATTTTTAGGAGGTTTACTAGCATTATTAACTCCATGTGTATTCCCTATGATACCATTAACTGTTAGTTTCTTTACAAAAAAAGGAAGTAAAAAAGGTTCTGGAGTTTCAAAAGCGATACTTTATGGGTTCTTCATTCTAATGGTATACATTATTTTAAGTATTCCTTTTCATTTATTAGATTCGGTGAACCCAGATATTCTAAATGAAATATCAACCAACATTTGGTTAAACATCACTTTCTTTTTAGTATTCGTGTTTTTTGCATTTTCCTTCTTTGGTTACTATGAGTTAACATTGCCATCTAGTTGGACTTCAACAACCACTCAAGGTGAAAATTCTGGTGGTATTATTGGTGTTTTCTTTATGGCTCTAACACTAGCTATAGTATCTTTTTCATGTACGGGTCCTATTTTAGGGTCTTTACTTGCTGGATCTCTATCGTCAGATGGTGGTGCATGGCAACTTACAGCTGGCATGGCAGGTTTCGGCATTTCACTAGGGCTTCCATTTGCAATTTTTGCCATGTTCCCAAATATTATGAATGCGCTTCCTAAATCTGGAGGCTGGCTAAACACAACCAAAGTAATTTTAGGTTTTCTAGAATTAGCCTTAGCCTTTAAATTTTTATCCAATGCAGATTTAGTAAAACGTTGGGGAATATTAAAAATTGAACCCTTTTTAATTATATGGATTATTATTTTTTCTGGATTAGCACTTTATCTTTTTGCTAAAATTAAGTTCCCTCATGATTCTCCAATAAAAAAACTATCCTTTTTCAGGGTTTCAGGAGGTATTATGGTAGCTTCATTTGTTATTTATTTAATCTCTGGTTTTAGGGTAAATAATGAAACCAAAACGTTTACTCCATTGACGCTTTTAAGTGGACTTGCTCCTCCTGTTGGTTATAGCTTGATTTATCCAAGTAGCTCTACAAACAATCTAAAAACATTTAAAGATTTGAAGGCAGGAATAGCTTATGCTAAAAAAATCAATAAACCTGTAATGATAGACTTTACAGGATATGCTTGTGTTAATTGTAGAAAAATGGAAGAACATATTTGGCCTTTAGAAAAAATAGATACATATTTAAGAAATGAATACGTATTAATTTCATTGTATGTAGATGACAAAAAAGATTTACCCGACAATCAAAAATTAGAAGTTACTCGTGTAAATGGTGGCAAACGTCTTTTAAAAAATTATGGACATAAATGGGCTAATTTTCAAACTCAGTTTTTCAAATCTAATTCACAACCATACTACGTTCTTTTTAGCCCCAATACAAACGAAGTTCTAAACGAACCTATTGGATATACACCGGATGAAGCTATATATGCAAAGTTTTTAGAAGACGGAATAAAAGCTTATAATAATTATTAACATCATAGACTTATTTTCAAAACCTAAACAACTGTAATTCACCAGTAAGATTAAGACTTATTAGTTCTATATTTTCTAGTTTTGGTTTTCTAATTTGAGTAAAACTCTCAATATCTCCATATGTTATTTTAAGGTTATCCAAAATAATTTCGTAATTTTCGATAAGATTGTCCATTACAATTAAACCATTGTTATTAAATTAAATACACGCTATCTATATCGCTTGAACAATCTTTTTTCTAAATACACAACAGGTAGAGCTCTTTTAAAAAAGTAGCCAAATCACTAGTAACCCTAGTTCCTTTTGTTGCTAACCTCTTGTAACTACTCTTTCTATAGATTCATCAAGCTATCTACGTCGTGTTATATGTAGAAATACATTCTTAAAACCAATAGAAAAACTCTGAACAGTAGCTTCTAGAAATAAACTCTTGGAATGAAGTTTGACTCTAATCAATTTCTTATCTATATCATATAGCTACGTAAAATAAAAATGAATTTCTTTGCCTTTAACTTCGCACTTAGCTAAATCAAAATAATCAACAAATACTTCGATAATAATAATTTGGCAATTGTTAACAATGTATCTTACACAAATCCATGGGGAGATCATAATTATATTGATGATATTGGAACGAGAGAGGATGGTAGTACACCACGATTTTTACAAGCTATTCGCATTGCTCTCTCTATTCAATTGAAAGAAAAAATGGTAATTAAAAAGATCTTGGATAGAGAACATAAATTGAACAAAATTATATTTGAACGACTATCCAAAATTAATAATCTTAAAATTTCAGTCCCAAAGTATACTGACAGATTAAGAGTCTTTTCTTTTTACATTTAAGACGCACACTATAATCTAATTGTAAAATTCTTGAACAATCGTTTTGGAGTTCAAACTAGAGGTAGTTGCTCTTGCGTTGGAAATATGGAGACTTTCCTCTAAACACAAAGCAATCAACCTCAAAAGTATTGAATACAAAATACTAGAAGGTTGTTTAATTGAACATCTAGGATGGATTAGAATATCCATACATCCAACTATGACAAATGACGAAATTCATTTTATTTGTGATTCTATTAACGAAGTTGCTTCCAATTACAAAACTTTGAGAGAAGATTATAGCTATGATGCTGTAAAAAATGAATTTATCCACAAGAGCAACAAATCCATTAAAAAATAAATCACAGAAAGTTGATTTAAACTTTAATACTCAACAAATAAAAAACACCCATTGAGCCATTAGGTAATCCTGTTGTTGTACCTGCCAACATTATATCTATAATAAAATAAGACGCTACAACCATTAAACCTGCTAAACCAAATTCACCAATATTTAAAGCCGTTTGAACATTACCTCCATCTTTTACTTTCACAAAGAAAGTTTCCAAGGATAGACATTAAAATCCCAACAGCAGCCAACACCAAAAGTAAATAGACAGTCCCTAAACCGTTAAAATCTGGAGTAATAATAAAAGCTCCAAGTACCATAGTTTCGATAATAGACCCTACATAAGATTCAAATAAATCGGCTCCCATACCAGCCACATCTCCAACGTTATCGGCAATAGTTGCAGGGTTCAATAGATGATCTTCTGGAATATCCGCTTCAACCTTACCTACTAAATCGGCGCCAACATCGGTAGCCTTTGTATAAACACCTCCACCAACGCGTGCAAACAGAGCAATAGACGAAGCTCCTAAAGAAAAACCAGAAAGTACATTTAAGACTAATGCTAGATTATCTGCTCCTGGCCATAAACCTTGATAAATCTTGAATAAACCACTAAAGTCTAATACTCCAAGTCCAACAACTCCTAATCCCATAACGGCTCCACCAGCAAATGCTACCTCTAAAGCTCTACCTAACTAAAGATATTCTTGCAACCTGCGTTGTTCTAACATTTGCTTTGGTTGGTTGCTACTTTCACACCTATAAATCTTGCTAAGGCAGAACATATAGCCCATATTATAAAAGACACAGCTACCTTACCACTTGACCCCGCTTCTGATACGCCTTTAAAATATAATGTTACCCAAGCACTTTTAACAGATACAAACGTTAAGACACCAAAAAGCGGCAAAAATTTCACTATTAATTCCATATTAAATTAGTTAATAGGTTTACCCATTTAGATCTCGTTTAGTTGAATTTGCTTGAATGTAATGAGCTTTTTCAAGACAAATCGCTCAATTATTTTATCTAGAATGGAAGTTCTATGGTTTCTTCTATTGAATTTAAAAAAATATTCGTCAATATATTTTTGAAGATGTTCTCTATTACAATATGAATGTACGCCTCTAAGCCAAT
>CALKXS010000076.1 GCA_938003745.1 uncultured Algibacter sp. | reverse complement strand
TACTCTATATTTTCTGGTATTTTTGTTGTAGTTACTACTATACTTTTATAGTTAGAGTCTTATTTTCCTTTAATAAAGTCTCTATGATGATTCTTTCTTTAAGAGATAATTTTCGATGTTTTATTTTACTCATTTTACAAACCTATAATTTTGATTTGTTGCGTTAAGTTATTGAATAGAGCGAAACGTATAACGATATGAAACCAAATGGTTATTTGTTTTTTCCTGGAGGAGCATCTGTAAATGATTCTTTTACTAGATCGGATGATGATTATTTAGTTATTCAAGGTAATAGTGGGTATAAAAACCCTACTACTATTAGTCTCACTGATAGGGAAATCAATCTTAAAATACCTAGTATTTATTGGAAAGAAGGGACTTATGTACTTTATGATGTGTTTGAAGGGGTGTGTTATTATACTTTTTTTGGAATAGATAGAGACGCAAATATTAGTGTTGTAGATAAAGTAGGAGAAATTACTATTTCTAAGTTTAGTTTAGAAGATAAAATTATTGAAGGAACATTTAAATTTGAATATATTCTAGTTAACGATGATGATGATTCTGAAGAAGGTCCATTTCAAGTTACAGGAACATTTGATTACTCACTAGATGATGAGTTTTTTGATTAATTCTTCTTTCTACTTGTAAAAACAAAAAAGCTCGAAAATTAATTTTCGAGCTTTTTTGTTTTTACAGAATAAATTTCTTGTTTAAGATTCAGTAGGCTTTTCAGTTTTATCAATAGAAATACTTAATTCTTCAGTTTTCTTATCTAAATCTATTGTTATGTTGTCGCCATCTTGAAGTTTAGATGCTACAATTTCTTCGGCTAAAGCATCTTCAACATACTTTTGAATAGCTCTTTTAAGTGGTCTTGCACCGTATTGTTTATCAAAACCTTTGTCTGCAATATAATCTTTAGCGCTTTCTGTAAGTGTTAAATTATACCCTAAACCTTTAATTCTATTTAAAAGTTTTTCTAATTCAATATCAATAATTTTATTAATATCTTCTCTTTCTAAAGCATTAAAGACAACTACATCATCAATTCTATTTAAAAATTCAGGGGCAAAAGATTTCTTTAAAGCGCTTTCAATAACTTTTACAGCATTGGCATCCTCTTGTGCTTTTTGGGAAGCAGTTCCAAATCCAATACCAGTTCCAAAATCTTTTAATTTACGAGCTCCAATATTTGAAGTCATAATGATAATAGTATTTCTAAAATCAATTTTTCGTCCAAGACTATCAGTTAAATGTCCGTCATCTAAAACTTGAAGTAGCATATTGAATACATCTGGATGTGCTTTTTCAATTTCATCTAAAAGAATAACAGCATAAGGTTTACGTCTTACTTTTTCGGTAAGCTGTCCGCCTTCTTCATAACCTACGTATCCTGGAGGTGCTCCTACTAATCTAGATATAGCAAACTTCTCCATATATTCACTCATGTCTATTCTAACAAGTGAATCTTCAGAATCAAATAACTCTTTAGATAATACTTTGGCAAGTTGTGTTTTACCAACACCAGTTTGTCCTAAAAATATAAACGAACCAATTGGTTTGTTAGGGTCTTTAAGTCCAGCACGGTTACGTTGTATGGCTTTAACAACCTTAGCAACAGCTTCATCTTGACCAATAACTTTACCTTTTATAAGGTTTGGTAATTCGGCTAGTTTATTAATTTCTGTTTGTGCGATTCTGTTTACAGGAACGCCAGTCATCATAGAAACTACATCTGCAACGTTGTCTTCTGTTACAACTTCACGATGTTGTTTCGTGTCTTCTTCCCATTTTTCTTGAGCAATGGCCAATTCTTTTTCGATGCGTTTTTCATCATCTCTAAGTTTTGCAGCTTCTTCATACTTTTGTTTTCTAACAACAACATTTTTACTCTCTTTAATGTCTTCAAGTTGTTTTTCTAACTCAATGATTTGTTTAGGGACATCTATATTGGTTATATGTACACGAGATCCAGCTTCATCTAAAGCATCAATGGCTTTGTCTGGTAAGAATCTATCAGTCATATATCTATTTGTTAATTTAACACAAGATTCAATGGCTTTTTGTGTATAATCAACATTGTGATGTTCTTCGTATTTACCTTTTATATTATTAAGAATCTCAATAGTCTCCTCAACACTAGTTGGCTCAACAGTAACCTTTTGAAAACGACGTTCTAAAGCGCCATCTTTTTCTATGTATTGTCTATACTCATCAAGTGTTGTAGCTCCAATACATTGAATTTCTCCTCTTGCTAAGGCGGGTTTAAGCATGTTTGAAGCGTCTAAACTTCCTGTTGCTCCACCAGCTCCAACAATGGTATGAATTTCGTCGATGAATAAAATAATATCATCATTTTTTTCAAGTTCATTCATTACCGCTTTCATACGCTCTTCAAATTGCCCACGGTATTTAGTACCGGCAACTAAACTTGCTAAATCTAAAGTTACAACACGTTTGTTGAATAGTATTCTCGACACTTTTCGTTTTACAATTCTAAGTGCTAAACCTTCTGCTATGGCAGATTTGCCAACTCCTGGTTCTCCAATTAAAAGTGGGTTATTTTTTTTACGTCGACTCAAAATTTGCGAGACGCGTTGTATTTCTTTTTCTCTACCAACAACAGGGTCAAGTTTCCCTTCTTCGGCAAAAGCTGTTAAATCACGTCCAAAATTATCCAAAACTGGTGTTTTAGACTTCTTGTTCGCTTTACTAGCTGGTGTATTAAAAGCATTGTCTTTTGGTGTATCTTCCGAACTAGTGCTATCTTCTGGGAAAGATTCTGCTTTAGGTTCTATATAGTCGTTATCGTTTGTAATCATAAATTTAAATTGTTCTTTTACATTGTCATAATCAACTTTAAACTTATTTAAAAGTTTTGTTGTAGGGTCGTTTTCATTTCTTAAGATACATAATAATAAATGAGCTGTATTTATTGATGTACTTTGAAATAGTTTAGCTTCTAGGAACGTTGTTTTCAACGCACGTTCAGCTTGTCTTGTAAGATGTAAATTCTTTTTTTCATTAAAAGATACTGCTATATTAGGATTTGCAGGGCTTAATATTTCAACTTTACGTCTCAAATGGTTTAAATCAATATCAAACGTGCTTAAAATATTAATAGCCTTACCATTTCCATTTCTTAAAAGCCCAAGCATTAAATGCTCTGTGCCAATAAAATCATGTCCTAGGCGCAATGCTTCTTCTTTGCTGTATGCAATTACATCTTTTACTCTTGGGGAAAAATTATCATCCATAAATTTGGGTTCTTTCTGCATTAAAAATACTAAAACATTTTACTTAAGGCAAAAACTATTCCTTAAATTAAATGATAAATTGCTAATTGACAAAAAAAACTTTATAAAATCAAAATTTCGGTAGGCATACTTATTAACTAAAAAGGGTATTGAAATTGTTAATAAATGTCATCAAAAAACAGTTGCAAATCATTTATCCTCATTGAGGAAATTACTATATTAGCATGTTTGGAATTTTTGACAAATAATTAATATAAATATATATGGCAGAAGGAGAAAAGTTGATCCCTATTAATATTGAAGATGAAATGAAATCCGCCTACATTGATTATTCAATGTCGGTCATTGTGTCACGTGCTTTACCAGATGTAAGAGATGGTTTAAAGCCTGTTCATAGACGTGTACTTTATGGTATGCATGAATTGGGTATTAGAGCAAATTCGGCACATAAAAAATCTGCAAGAATAGTTGGAGAAGTTTTAGGTAAGTATCACCCACATGGTGATACATCTGTATACGATGCTATGGTGCGTATGGCTCAAGAATGGAGTTTGCGTTATATGCTTGTAGATGGTCAAGGTAACTTTGGCTCTATAGATGGAGATAGTCCTGCAGCAATGCGTTATACAGAAGCACGTATGCGTAAAATATCGGAAGATATGTTGGCAGATATTGAAAAAGAAACTGTAGATCATAAATTAAATTTTGATGATACACTTAAAGAGCCAACGGTTTTACCAACACGTATTCCTGGACTTTTAGTAAATGGAGCTTCTGGGATTGCAGTAGGTATGGCAACAAATATGCCGCCTCACAACTTAACAGAAGTTATTAATGGTACTGTTGCTTACATTGAAAATAACGATATAGAAATTGATGAGTTAATTACACATGTTAAGGCTCCAGATTTTCCAACCGGTGGAACTATTTATGGTTATGATGGTGTAAAGGAAGCTTTTCACACTGGTAGAGGTCGTATTGTTATGCGTGCTAAAGCTAATATTGAAGAAGTAAATGGTCGCGAATGTATCATAGTTGATGAGATTCCATATCAAGTGAATAAAGCAGATATGATTAAGAAAACTGCAGACTTGATTAATGATAAAAAACTTGAAGGTATTTCACTTATTCGTGATGAATCTGATAGAAACGGTATGCGAATTGTTTACATTTTGAAACGTGACGCTATACCTAATATTGTATTAAATAAACTATTTAAGTACACAGCGCTACAATCTTCATTTAGCGTAAATAACATTGCTTTAGTTAACGGAAGACCTCAGTTGTTAAATTTAAAAGAATTAATTCACTATTTCGTTGAACATAGACATGAAGTCGTTGTAAGACGAACAACATATGAATTACGTAAAGCAGAAGAACGCGCTCATATTTTAGAAGGTTTAATTATTGCTTCAGATAACATTGATGAAGTTATTGCTATTATTAGAGCATCTAAAAATGCAGATGAAGCACGAGTAAACTTAATTAAGCGTTTTGAGCTTTCAGAGATTCAAGCGAAAGCTATTGTAGAAATGCGATTACGCCAGCTTACAGGTTTAGAGCAAGATAAATTGCGTGCTGAGTATGATGAAATCATGAAAACAATTATAGACCTTAAAGATATCTTAGACAGAAAAGAACGTCGTATGGATATTATAAAGGAAGAATTAATTACTGTAAAAGATAAATATGGTGATGAGCGTAGATCCGTAATTGAATACGCGGGGGGGGATTTAAGTATTGAAGATATGATTCCTAATGAAAAAGTAGTTATTACTATTTCGCATGCAGGATATATTAAACGTACATCTTTAACAGAATATAAAACTCAGAATAGAGGTGGAGTTGGTCAAAAAGCATCGACTACTCGTAATGAAGATTTTTTAGAGCATCTATTTGTTGGTACAAACCACCAATATATGTTGTTCTTTACTCAAAAAGGAAAATGTTTCTGGATGCGTGTTTATGAAATACCAGAGGGAAGTAAAACTTCTAAAGGTAGAGCAATTCAGAATTTAATAAATATTGAGCAAGATGATAAAGTGATGGCTTTCATTTGTACTCAAGATTTAAAGGATGAAGATTACATAAATAATCATTATGTAATTATGGCTACTAAAAATGGTCAAGTAAAGAAAACATCTTTAGAACAATACTCTAGACCAAGAACTAATGGTATTAATGCTATTACTATTAAGGATAATGATGAGTTACTGGAAGCTAAATTAACAACAGGTGAGAGTCAAGTAATGTTGGCGCTTAAATCTGGTAAAGCTATTCGTTTTGAAGAAGCAAAAACAAGACCAATGGGACGTGGAGCTTCTGGTGTTAGAGGCATTACTTTACAGTACGATAAGGATGAAGTTATAGGTATGATTGCTGTTAATGACATGGAAAGTAATATTCTTGTAGTTTCAGAAAACGGTTATGGTAAACGTTCTAGTCTTGAAGATTATAGAGTGACCAATCGAGGTGGTAAAGGTGTGAAAACAATATCTATTACAGATAAGACTGGTGACTTGGTATCTATTAAGAATGTAACTGATGATGATGATTTAATGATTATCAATAAATCTGGTATAGCTATTCGTATGGCTGTTAAAGATCTAAGAGTTATGGGTAGAGCAACTCAAGGCGTTAAGTTAATAAACTTGAAAGGTAAAGATTCTATAGCAGCAGTTGCAAAAGTAATGCATGATGAAGATGAAGTTGCCGAAGATGAATTGGACGAGGGTGTTGAAAATACTGGTTTTTCTGATGATGGCATAAATCTTGATAATACAAATAATGAAGATAACTCTGAAAATTAATATAATTTAAAATGAAAAAACAAACTATTATAGCTTTAGCCTTTTTTGTTAGCACATTTTCGTTTGCACAAAAGAAAGAATTAAAAATGGCTGAAAAGGCTATTAAAGCTAGTAATTTTTCTGAAGCTAAAGCAGCTTTAACTCAAGTAGAATCTTTAATAGGATCTATGGATGAAAAAACTAAAACTAAATTCAATTATTTAAAAGGTGTCGCTTTGTTTGCAAACGGAGCCGGTAATAATGATGATGTTGAGAAGTCTTTAAAAAGTATCAATAAAATAAAAGGTGCTTATGGTAAAGAAATTAAAGCATTAAAGCAGAATATGGTAAATAGCTTTTTGAAGAAAGGTAATGATGCTTATGAAGCTAAAGATTATAACAGAGCTTCAAGTAATTTTGAACGTGTTTATAATATGAATAAAAAGGATACTGTGTATCTTTATTATGCAGCTGCAAGCGCAGTAACCGTAAAAGATTACCCAAGAGCACTTAAATTTTATGGTAAACTAAAAAAATTAGGATATACTGGTATTGAAACCAAATATTATGCAGTTAATAAGAAAACGAAGAAGAAAGAAGCTTTTCCTAATAAGCAACTAAGAAATGTTTCTGTAAAAGCAAAGAGTCATATCAAGCCAACAGAAGAGAAAACTGATTCTAAGAAAGCTGAAATAGTAAAAAATGTAGCACTTATTTATCAAAATGAAGGTGAAAATGAAAAAGCAATTGCTGCTTATAAGGATGCAAGGGCTGAAAGTCCAGATGATGTAGCCTTATTGCTAAATGAAGCTAACCTTTATTATAAAATAGGTAATACTAAAGAATTCAAAAGATTACTTGAAAAGGCAACAGAAATGGATCCTAAAAATCCAGATTTGCAATATAATTTAGGCGTTACTGCTGCAGATTCCAAAGATATTGAAGCTGCTAAAAAATATTATGCAAAGGCTATTGAATTAGATCCTAATTATGTTAATGCGTATATTAATTCTGCCGCACTGATTTTAAATGATGACTCAGCTCTAATGGAAGAGATGAATAGTTTAGGTAGTTCTAAAGCAGATGATAAAAGATATGATGAATTAAGATCTCAACGTCAAGTAATTAGAAAGAATGCTATTCCTTTGTTAGAAAAGGCATTGTCTATTGATGATAAGAATGAAAGTGCAGCTACGACATTAATGAATATATATAGTGCTTTAGGAGAAACTGATAAATACATTGCTTTAAAGGCAAAAATGGAATAGACTATATAAATTATATATTATTTAAAACTAAAAGCTCTGTAGTAATAATTTACTATAGAGCTTTTTTGTTTGAATATTGTATGTCTTATACATATTTATAACTGAATTCCTTATATTAAAAAGTTTTTAACCTACAAAATGTATTTACGTGTAAACACATTTTATTTACTAGAATACACAAAAAAACTTCTTTAAATAGCAACTTTTACTACACTAACTATAATCTTTATAAGTACGTGTCTAAAAGTAAATTTAAATATCCCTTTAGGGTATTAAGTGGTTTTATATTATTATTATTAATTTTCTTAAGTTTTAGTTGCTTTTTTAAAAAAAATGATAATGTTAAAAGTACCGTTGCATTTAATACAAGTATATCAGGTGAGGAAACCTCTAAAGTATTAGAGCATGCACTAGAAGCTGTAGATAAGCCAATTTCAGAAATTAAATTTGGAAAAGATACTTATCATTTTTATCCAGACAAGACTTTAGAAATGTTTTGCTATATATCTAACCATGATGATGTTATGGTGAGGACTACTTTTCCTATTTTTAACTTCAGCGATTTAACTATAAATGATCAAGATTCTACATTTATTTTTTATGAAAGAATAATTCCTTTTTTAATTTATAATTCTAAGAATATATCAGTTAAGAATGTTACTGTAGATTGTCGTGATAAGAAGAGTAAAACATTTGATTTACAAATATCTGAAGACTACCTTTATGAAATAAGAAATGGGCAAATTGTATTTGTTAAAGAATATTATGAGCATAGGTTAGGTCAAACAATATTATATGATCCTGTAAGAAAGGCTATTGCTTTTAATACTGAAGCTTACGCAGATATTGCTAATGGAAAAAAATCAGCAGTTAAAAATAAATATATATACAAGACTGACAAGCGATTTAAAATTCAGAAAATAATAGGATTTGAAAACACATTAAGAATTGAACAATTAAAGCTTGGTTTAATTCAGTTTCATGGTTATACCAAAAAGAAATTACCAACTATAGGTATGGTACTTACAAATAAAGGAGGTCAAAGTATTAATAGAATAGCTCCTGCTTTACGAGTAACACATACATCGGTATTTAATGGAAGTAATGTAAACGTGCATCGCTCTGGTGGTATGGGGTTAGTTGCTGATAATTCTTTAGATCTTATTTTAGATTCGTTTAATGTAACAACATCGAAAGGACGTATGGTTTCTACTTCTGCTGATGCAACACACTTTGTTGGTTGTATGGGTAAAGTACAATTAAAAAATTGTGTTTTTAAAAATCAATTGGATGATGCAACAAATGTTCATGGTGCTTACCAAGAAGTTGTTGATATTTTGGACGAATATAGCTTAGGAATTAAGATGAGGCATTCCCAACAACAAGGGTTTCAGATTGGTGTTAAAGGTGATGCGATAGAATTAGTACGATTAAGTAGATTTTTTTTTTCATATAATAACTTAAGAATAAAAGAGGTTAAAAAATTAAATGGAGGCTATCATATAATAAAATTTAATGAAAAACTTCCTTCTGAAGTTAAAGCTGGAGACCTTATTGAAAACCTAGATGGTTATCCATATCTTTTAGTAGAAAACTCCACTATAAGTAGTAATAGAGCTAGAGGTTTACTTACATCAAATCCAAATAAAACCATAATTAGAAATAATTTTTTAAGCACATAGATGGAAGTGATCTTGGTTCCAGTAGAAAGTGAACATTGGTTTGAATCTGGAAATGCTACTAACTTAGTTATAACAGGTAATACATTTCAAGATAGTCAACATAGTGATTTCAATAAAGGTGTTATACGTTTTGTAACAGATGATGATAATGAAAACATTGCTTTTAAAAATATATAAATAAGCAATAATACTTTTAACCAGTTTGATAATTTAATATTAGAGATAACAAATACTGATACTTTAAAGATATCAGGAAATATAATAACCAATTCAGGAATGTTTCCTATGCTTAATTCCAATAATCCTACTATAAAAATAAAGACATCTAAAAATATTCTTTTTAAAGGTAATACATATTTAGTAAAAGCGAATACAATATTAAAAAACAGATAAACTTAATACTAATCTAAAATTCGAATAAATTATATGTAAAAAACTAAACAATAAATTAAACTTTTTATTCTCAAATAAACATTCTAATTGCTAACTACATAATAATGTTTTTGAGCTATGTAATTGAAAATTATATTAACTAAATTAAATTAAATGAAATTAAAACGAAAATTAAAAAGAGAAACGAGTTTGAAGTATTTGTTACTTACTTTACTTGTTTCGCTTAGTTTTTGTGCAAGTTTAACTGCACAAAACATGACAATACAAGGTGTCATTAAAGGAGAAGTAGATGGATTGCCTATTCCTGGGGCTGCTGTGCTTGTTAAAGAAACTAGTACTGGTGCTATATCAGATTTTGATGGAAACTATTCTATAAAGGCTAAAGTTGGAGATGTACTTCAATTTAGTTATTTAGGAATGCAAGATTTATCTGTAACTGTGAAGAATTCAATAATAAATGTTGCTTTAGAAGAAAGCTTAGAAGATTTGGAAGAAGTTGTTGTTGTTGGTTACGGTACTGTAAAAAAGAAAGAAATTACAGGAGCTGTTTCTCAAATTAAATCTGATGCTATAGAGCAATTTGTAACTCCAGATGTAGCATCAGCAATGCAAGGACAAATTGCTGGGGTGAATATTACTGCAAATTCTGGAGAACCAGGGGAGCAGTCAAATATTCAAATTCGTGGTATTACTTCACTATCTGGCTCAAATACACCACTTTTTGTAGTTGATGGTATTCCTCAAGAAGGAGATCCACGTTTAAGTAGTAATGAAATTGAAACAATAGATGTATTAAAAGATGCTGCTTCTGCTGCTGTTTATGGGACTAGAGGTTCTGCCGGTGTAATATTAATTACAACTAAGCGTGGAAAAGAAGGAAGGATGGTAGTAGGTTTTGATCATTCATATGGTGTACAACGTCTTCAACAAAGTTTACCGTTAATGAATACACAGGATCAACTGTACTTTGAAACAGAGCGGACCGATTATTTATTAGATCTAGGTTTAACAGCATTTGCTCCTGGACCAAATAGAGCAGAATGGCTAACTAACGACAATGATTTCACAGATTTAGTACTTGTTGATGATGCTCAAAGTGAGTCTTATAATTTAAGAGTGTCTGGAGGAAATAAAGGGTTCACATACAATGTTTCTGGAGGATTAATAGATATAGATGGAGTACTAATTGGTTCAGGATTTAAAAGATATAATGGTAGAGCAACTACAACGTATAATACTGATAATTGGAAAATAAATACAAGTATAGGTTTTATATTGGAAGAAAGAACTCGTGCTACGACAGGTTTAATAACAAATGCGATTCGTTATAAGCCATATTTTCCTTTAATTGATTTAGATTCAGATGTGCTTTTATCAGATGAAGGTAATGGAAGTGTGACAACACCATTAAATACACTGGCACAAAATCTTAAACGTAGAGATAATCAAAGAATTGATAAGATTAATGTAAGTTTAAGTGTAACAAGAAAAATTACAAAAGATTTAGATTTTACATCTAGGCTAGGAACAAATGTAACCAATTCAATAAGAAATATTTTTAGACCAAGATTTGAACTTCTTGATATAGAATCAGAAGTAACTGAAGTTGACCCTGTAAAAAGTGGCGTTTCTGCTTTTGCTTCTAGACAAAATGTGTTTAGTTTAGATGGCTTTTTCACTTATAGAAAAAAAATTGGAGGACATAGTTTTAATGCTGTTGCAAGTGCTTCTTTTGATGAACGTACTTTTGAATCATTCACTACTGCTCGTAATGGTGTTAATAATAATCAAGTAGAAGTAATAAATGGGGCTACACAAGATCAATCTGCAGATTCTGGTATTAACTATATCAGAAAAAATGTAGGTTTCTTAGGTAGATTACAGTATAACTACAAAGGTAGATATTTATTATCTGGATTTGTAAGACGTGATGGTTCAAGTAAATTTGGACAAGACTTTAGATGGGGTACTTTTCCTTCAATTTCTGCTGCTTGGAATGTTTCAAGTGAAGGGTTTTGGAGTTCAATAAAAGGAACAGTTAATAATTTTAAAATTAGAGCAAGTAGAGGTACTGCTGGTAATGATAGTTTTAATGATTATGTTTTTTCATCTTCTATAGCTCAAGAGTTAGATTACATTTTTGATCCTAATGACGGTGTAATTTCATTAGGTTCTGGTGTTATTGAGTATTCAAACCCCAATGTGAAATGGGAAACATCAGTATCTAATAATATTGGTATAGATTTAGGTTTCTTTAAAAATAAATTTACGCTTTCTGCAGATTATTATGTAACGAAAAAAGAAGATATGTTATTTCCTATTCGTTTACCAGGTTCTGCAGGTGTTGTTAGAGGTGGTCCACAAAACGTTACATTAAATGTTGGTAATATGACTAACAAAGGTCTTGAGCTTGCTGCCCAATATAGAGGGAGTATAGGAGTTAGTAAATTTAATTTAGGAGTCACTTTTACAAAAAATGAGAATGAAATCACAAAAATGTCTGATGGTAATTCTTTAATTTTTAATCCAAACTCAAATGTATTAGGTGCACCTGTAACTGTTTTTACAGTTGGAAGAGAAGCTGGAGCGTATTGGCTTAAAAAGACTGACGGTGTTATACAAACTCAAGAAGAATTAGATGATTATAAACTTAT
The DNA here is from genome assembly GCA_938003745.1 of uncultured Algibacter sp. Classification (GTDB taxonomy): domain Bacteria; phylum Bacteroidota; class Bacteroidia; order Flavobacteriales; family Flavobacteriaceae; genus Postechiella. The sequence continues at coordinate 28,977 of CALKXS010000076.1, read as the reverse complement.
TGATAATAATGCTCAATTAGGTGACTTGAAGTATATAGATCAGTTAACAGTAGACACTGATAATGATGGTATTCCTGATGCAGGTGATAATGTTATTGATGATAATGATAGAGTGTATTCTGGTAGTGGATTGCCAGAGTATGAGTTTGGATTTAATATAGGCTGGAGATATAAAAGTTTTGATTTAACAATGAACTGGTATGCATCAGTTGGGTCTGAAATTATTAATGGAACCAAAGCGGATGCGACTGCAAGAGCTAGACATAAAGACTTAGTAAATATGTGGACACCTAACAATCCAACATCTAATATTCCTTTTTATGTAGATAGAGCTGCTAGACATCCAAATTACAATGGAGATTCAGATTTGTGGGTAGAAAGTGGAGACTATCTTAGACTTAAATTAATATCACTTGGTTATACGTTACCAAAGGATGTTACTTCTAAAATAGGTATGGCAAAGGCGCGTTTATATTTATCAGCTCAAAATCCTATAACCATTACAGGGTATGATGGATATGATCCTGAAGTAGGAGGTAATGTAACAAGAAGAGGAATTGATTTGGCAAGATTTCCTTTAACGTCATTATATTCAATAGGATTTAATCTAGAATTTTAAAAAATAATAGTAATATGAAAAAATATGCATATAGTTTAGTTGTTTTATTCTTTTTAGGAATGATACAATCATGTAATGAATATTTGGAAGAAACTAATCCGAATTTTCTTTCGTCAGATACTTACTGGCAAAATTTAAACGATTCAGAAGCTAATTTAACTTCTGTTTATTCTGCGATGTTACATCAATATGTTATTGGTATTGAAGAAGAGTTTTTACGTACAGATATTGCTTATCCTGGGCAAAGAACAAGACCAACAGGTCAATATTTAGTATGGTACCAGCAAAGACTAACGTCTGATGTTAGAGCCTTAAGTGATAGGTGGGATTCTAAATATCAAGTTATATTTAGAGCTAACCAAGTTATAGAAGGGTTAAATGGTATGAATGAAGATTTTAAAGCTCAAGATCGTTGGACTAGACAAATGGCAGAAGCTCGCTTTTTTAGAGGACTTATGCATTTTTATTTACATTCTACTTTTAATAATGGGAGCATTATTATTAGAGATGAAGTTCCTGTTAGTATACAAGATTTTTCAAAACCATTATCTACTTCTGCTGAAGTTTTAGCTTTTTTTAGAGCTGATTTAGAATATGCCTATGATAATTTACCTGAACAAGGAGAGCTGGTATCAAGAGTTGATGCAGCCGTAGCGGCAACGATTTTAGGTACAAGTCATTTATATGAAGGAGAATATGATATAGCAGAGACTTATTTTGAAGATGTTATAAATAACTCAGCTTATGGTTTGTCGTTAGAGCAAGATGCGTCCGTTATGTTTACTAATGCTAATGAATTTAGTTCAGAATCAATTTTTGAAATTAATTATGCAGATGATAAACAACCTGAGGATGGCTTTTTTGATGAAAACTCATTTCAAAATAGATTAGCTAGAAGAATGGGACCAAATGGAAGAAATGCAGAGACTAAAGAAGGTATAGGTGGTCAAGGATGGTTGTTACCATCTGCTTGGTTAACTTATGAGTATTCTACAGAAGAAATAGATACACAAGACCCTAGGAATACTGTAGATGGAGAATTAAGACCTATCTCAATGAGAGCTTCACAAAGTATTGCTGTTGTGAATGATGAAATTACTCCTTATTATGGGTTTACAGCACCACAGGTTACTTCTTTTGGAAGTACTAGATTTTCATTCTTTAAGAAGTATACAAATAATTCTGTTGTAACTACAGAGTCTGCAACTAACACAACTCCATGGGAATCTGGTAGAAATGTGGTAGTTAATAGATTAAGCGGTGTGTATTTAATGTATGCTGAATGTTTAGCTCAAACTGGAGATGTGCCAGAAGCAATAAAAGCTATTAATGAGATTCGTAAAAGATGGGGATTGCAATTATTAGGCATTTCAGATGGTTCCGCGCATGATTTTGATGGTATAGCATATGATGAAACTAGTTTAATGAATCATCTTATGTTTAAAGAATATCCTTTAGAATTATCAATGGAAGGTTTTTCAACTAGATTCATTGATTTGAGAAGGTGGGGTGTTACAAAACAAAGGTTTGAAGATCTAAGTACAAGAGTCTTTAGTTTAGTAAACTATACTTACACAAGAACTAACGGAAGTACAGCTAGAAGAAATAAAAGTTTACTTCAAGAAGCTTCAGGTGCGAGTGAGTTTACTGAATATACTGAGGCAGCAGAAGCATGGGCCGCAAATGATCTTGGTTATTTCCCTTTACCACAGAGTGAGATATTAAACAATCAAAATATTAATTAAAAAATATTAAGAATGAAAAATATATTTAAAATATCGCTATTATTTCTTGTTGTTGGTTTTACAATAAGTTGTGATAGTGAAGATGACTATGTTCCTCCATATAATGATATTTCAAGTTTAACATTTTGGACTTCTCCAAATGGAACAGCTTTTGATACTGAAAAAATAATACAAATAGATAAATTTATAGCGTTTCAGGATTTATCAAGAGGAGTTGTATCACATGAATGGAAAATTAAAGAAGGTGCTAGATTCTTAGTTGATAAGCTTATTGAAACAGACACTATATATACAAATTATTTAAGTTCAAATTCAGGTTTCTCTTCATCAAATAATTTAGTCAATGTATTGTTTACTCAATTAGGTACAACAGAAGTACATTTAATAAACACTTTTAATGATTCTGTAACAGATGCTGTAAAAGAAGGTGATTTATGGAAAGTTGATAAAATATTCACTATTGAAGTTATAGAGTAACTTTTATTAGTAAATTTCAATTTATAAAAGACTGTCTGGATAGGCAGTCTTTTTTACTTTATTAAAAGCTAAATATTACTGTGTAACACATTTTAATGACTAAGAAATACGATTTTAGGCATGTTTAATTGTTACTTTTGTTATTAGATTCTTAAAGTAGAGATTTCATAATAAATAATAAAAATCAAGATGAATAAAACGATAATGTTATTTTTAAGTATATTAATGTTAAGCTGTTCCAATACTAAAAAGGAACAAATTGTTAAGTCGGAAAAAGTTAAACCAAATATCATTTACATATTAGCAGATGATTTAGGTTATGGAGATTTAAGTAGCTATGGGCAACAAAAATTTTCTACGCCCAATATTGATAAAATGGTAGCAAATGGAATGAAGTTTACGCAACATTACAGTGGAACTTCAGTATGTGCACCTTCTCGTTCTTCATTAATGACGGGACAACATACAGGGCATACTCCAATTAGAGGGAATAAAGAGGTTGGAGAGGAAGGGCAAGCTCCATTAAAAGGAAGTGCAATTACAATTCCTGAAGTACTGAAAAATGCAGGATATATTACAGGTGCTTTTGGTAAATGGGGGCTAGGTTATATTGGATCAGAAGGAGATGCTACAAGTCAAGGATTTGATGAGTTTTTTGGGTATAATTGCCAACGTATGGCACACCGGTATTATCCGCCACATATCTGGCATAATAGAGAAAAAATTATGCTAAAAGGAAACGATTGGACAAAAAAGGTTACTTATGCCCCTAATGTTATACAAGAGAAAGCTTTAAATTTTATAGAGGTAAATAAAGACAAACCATTTTTTGCATATGTACCATTTGTTTTACCGCATGCAGAGATTGTTGCACCAGAAGGCGCTATTTTAAATAAATATAAAGGTAAATTTGAAGAAATACCACATACCGTAGATTCTGATAATTATACGTCAGACTATGGACCAAACTTGGTGCCAAAACATTATTGTCCGCAAGAAACACCTCATGCAGCTTTTGCTGCTATGGTAGAAATACTAGATATCTATGTTGGTCAAATTATAGCTAAAGTAAATGAATTAGGTATTGCAGATAATACAATTATTATGTTTGCTAGTGATAATGGACCGCATGATGAAGGAGGAGCAGACCCAGAGTTTTTTAACTCAGGAGGAGGTTTAAAAGGAATTAAACGAGATTTATACGAAGGCGGTATTCGTTCTCCTTTTATTGTTTCTTGGCCTGGAAAAATTAAAGCAGGTACAGTATCAAATCATATTTCAGCTTTTTGGGATGTCATGCCAACGTTTGCTGAGGTTGCAGGAGTAGAAACTCCAATACAAAGTGATGGTATTTCGTTTTTGCCAACGTTATTGGACAAAAACGCTCAAAAACAACATGACTATTTATATTGGGAATTTCATCGAAAAGGAGGAAGAAAAGCTATTAGAAAAGGAAAATGGAAAGGAGTAGCGTATAATATTCTTAAGAAAGACAAAGCAACTTTTGAGTTGTTTAATTTAGATGTTGATCCTTCAGAATCTAATAATTTAGCTTCTCAATATCCAGAGATTGTTTCAGAATTGCAGACTTTGATAAAAAGTGCCCATGTTGAATCAGATTTATTTCCATTTGAAAAATAAATTTACTATTTATTAAACAATTTTCATGAGATTAGTTTTTTATAACTCTTAGATTCGAGCCATAAACGCAACAGCTTTAGCTGTTATAAAAAACTCTTCGCACTATTATTTCGGATAATGGAAAGGAATTTACCAACCATAAAGCTATAGCAGAAGAATTAAATATCGATTTTTACTTTGCCAAGCCCTACCACAGTTGATAAAGGGGGGCAAACGAAAATTTAAATGGCTTAATAAGACAGTATTTTTTCGAAAAATCTAACTTTGATAACATCAAAATCCAACAGGTAAATGATGCCGTTTAAAAATTAAATAATAGACCCAGAAAAAAGATACTCCAAAGGTAGTTTCATTCAGTACAAATGAAGATTATTCTTTGGAGTTTGTTAATCAACAAATAATTGAAGGTGATTTATTATGCCATATTTCATATAGTTATTCCAGTGTTTTAGTTTCCTGTTATAGCTCCGGTAATGTATTGCCATTTCCTATTATAGAAAATGGCATTCTTCAAGTTTGTACTGTAAATGATGTACATCAATGGAGAAGTATTAATAACGAAAGACAGAAATATCCTCACGCTCATCAATATGTAAGTAGTGATGTGTTTGTTTCATATTTAGGAATAGATAGTATAAAATCATATTGTTTCAATGAAAAAGAGTTAGTTCCTCGGTATGATAAAGATGTAATTATTGCAAGTTGAGAAAGCTCTCGAAATTTTGTATTTACTACTTCAGAAGAATTTGGTTTTGTTTTTAACGGGTTGACAGGTCATTTAATGGTTTTGAAGAAAACCAATTCAATATTTAAAGTCATTTCAACATATAAAACATTACTAGATTATTTTAGTGAAGTACCAAGTGCTTTAGTAATTAGAATACATTCAAATGGGAAGTATTCATATGTAGCGAATAGAAACATTGGAGGCGATTACTGTTTTTAGATTAAAAAAGTAATCACTTAGAGTTTATTAGTAGGTTTTCTACTCAGGGAAAAACGTTAAAAGAGTTTAATATAACCCATAACGGTAATTTTTTAATAACTGCAATAAAGTCTAATAATGGCATAATTTATAAGCTTAAAAACTCAAAAGGACAAAAGATAAACTCTTGAATACATTATTATATTTGTTTTTGATTTAATTGCATTAATTTTAATAGATAAAGTATTTTGGGTTTTAATAACCTATGAGGCTTTACTACAACTTTAATACCCTGTATTTATAAAATGAAGATATCATTATTTATTACTTTTTTATTTAGTATTGTTTTACAAGCACAAATTGTTAATGTAGCAGATTATAATATTACACCTGGTAAAGATGTCACCTTGGAAGTCAATGAGCTTATAGAATCTTTAAAAGGAAAAAAAGGAATCACTTTATATTTTCCTAAAGGACAATATGAGTTTTATCCAGAAAACGCAGTAGAACAATATCGAGCTGTTTCAAACCATGATAATAGCTTGAAAAAAATGATTTTTCCTTTATTCGGATTTGATAACTTTACATTAGATGGAGGAGGATCTACCTTTATGTTTCATGGGAAAGTTTGTCCAATAATTGTTGATGGTTCTACTAATACAACATTAAAGAATTTTATTATTGATTGGGAAACTCCTTTTATACATGAAATGACAGTTATAGAAAATGATGAAAAAAATAATGCTTTTATTGTAGATATTAAGCCATATAAGTATGGTTTTGAAGTAATAAAAGAACAAATTATTTTTAATCATTATGATTGGCAAGATATTGTAGGGCAAAATATAGTATTCAACCCAAAAACAAAAGCACCAATTTGGCACACACGTGATTATGCATTGAGACCAAAAGGAGATAAAGGAAAAGTAGAGAAGATAGATGGCAAAAAAGCAAGATTTACAGGAGCAACAAAAAAAACACCTCCAGTAGGATCTGTTTTTGCTATATACGGTAGTAGCCCAGGTGGTAATCGTTTTGCTCAAGCCATACATTTATCAAATTCAAATGATACATTTATTAAAGATATAAAGGTGTATGCAGCAGGAGGAATGGCTTTGATAGCAGAGCGTTGCGAAAACGTTACTTTAAATAAGATGATAGTTACTTCTAGAGAAGATAGAATTGTAGCAACTCGAGCAGATGCAACTCATTTTTTAGGGTGTAAAGGTTTAATAAAATTAGAAAATTGTCTTTTAGAGCATATGTTAGATGATGGTATTAATGTACATGGTGCTTATGTTAATGTAGATGAGTATTTAGGAGATAATAAATTTATATGCGGTATAAGTCATCAACAACAATGGGGGTTAACATTTGCAGAGCCAGGAGATAAAATTATGCTTACTTCTAGAGAAACAGTTTTACCTATTTACGAAACTACGGTTAAAGAGTTTAAAATACTAAATGATAAGCGTATGGTAATTACGGTAACAGATTTACCTAATAATTTACCTGAAGGACCGCTTTCTTTTGAGAATATTACTTGGAATCCAGATGTACATTTAACAAATAACACTATTAGAGATAATAGAGCTAGAGCGGCTTTAATTACAACAAAGGGAAAAGTGCTTATTGAAAATAATTATTTTTCATCTCAAATGCATGGAATATTAATAGAAGGTGATAACAAATCTTGGTATGAGTCTGGAGGTGTAAGGGATATTACTATAACAAATAATATTTTTGATAATATAGGTTATGGTAGTGGTGAACATTATCCGTTATACGCATCTCCAATGTTTACAACAGAGCAGCGTTTGGGAGATAATAAGTATCACCATAATATTAATTTCACTAATAATACTATTAAAAGTTTTAATGGGTTATTGGTTCATGCGTTATCTGTAAAAGGATTAAATATTGAGGGTAATACAGTAGAATTAAGTAATAAGTATCCAACAGGATGTAATTTACCATCTATAAGTTTTACATATTGCGAAAATGTATCTATAAAAAAGAATAAGTATAGAGGTTTTTCGTGGCCTATAAAAATAGAAGAAAAAGAAAATTCGACTCAAGTGACAGTAAAAGGAAATAAAGGAATCAAAAAATAGTAGAATTTTATAGTTTTACTAACTCGCTTCTAATTATTTTTTGAATGTCTAGGTTATCGCTTTGCGGAATTAAAAAAGATTCAAAACCGCCTAAGTTTGTTATTTGTTCTGCTTTGTCTACAAAACCATAACCTAGATAAGTTCCGTTTTTAATTAGCACAAATCCATTTTCATTATCATGACGACCGTTTTGTTTTAAAATAACATCTTGAGAACTGCTTTTAAAATAATTTATAGCACTTCGTACTCTCATGTTATAAATAGCCTTAGATTCTTCTTGTTTGCAAATGCCTTTACATGAATGTATTTTATAATGATTACAAGATGATACACCTTCTTGTAGATGACAATATTTAGGACAAAGCTTAAAACGTTCACATACTTTTTCAATGTATTGGCGACATTCGTTTATAGAATATAGAATGACAATAGGGTTTGGAGACGCTTTTAAATTATTATAGGCTAAATGTAAAATGCCATCTCTATCAGTATAACTAAAAACAGCAAACGTTTTAGGTTTACGTTTAGATAGTAGGTTGTATTTGGGGTAATGTTTTTTTATAGCTGCATCTTCCATGAGTAGTGCTATAAATTCGCTTCCAGAAATTTCGAAGTCTATATCTGCCGTTTCACGACACATATCTATAGATTTTATCCTTTTGCTATAAAAATGACTTAATACGCGTTTCTTTATGTCTTTGGCTTTGCCTATATAAATTATTTGTCCTTGTTTATTTTTAAAATAATAAACACCAGCTGTATTTGGCAAATTATTAAAAATATTTGTAGGTAAGTGAGCTGGTAAAGTTGCTTCTTTTGATACTTTATTTAAAAACTCATCAAATACTCTTTTTGCATTTTCTTTTTTTAGCAACATATCAAACAAAACAACAGTAGCCTCTGCGTCTCCACGAGCTCTATGTCTACCTTTTATATTAATGTTTAACGCACTACAAAGTTTCCCTAAGCTATAAGATTTGTGTCCAGGAATTAATTTTCTAGATAGCCTTATAGTACAAAGCTTTTTCCTGTTAAAATTAATATTAATTGCTTTAAACTCATTACTAATTGCTTTATAATCAAAGTTAACGTTATGAGCCACAAAAACAGTGTCTTTAGTAATAGAGAGAATATTGTCTGCTACTTCAGCAAAAGTTGGCGCATTAGCAACCATACCATTATCAATACCTGTTAAAGCTGTAATGTAATCTGGTATTAAAGTTTGAGGATTAATTAGAGATGTAAATTCATCTATAATTTTAGAACCATCATATTTAAAAATAGAAATTTCGGTAAGCCTATTACTATTACCTGTGGTTTCAACATCTATAATTGTATAAGTCATTTAAATACTAACCTTTAATTTAACCCTAATATAATTAAACATATTGGTAGAATAAATAAAAGACAATTATTTAATAAAAGATTAATATTTTTGAAAAACACCTATAAAAGAACGTAACCATTTGTTACGGGTTTCGCAGAAAAGTGTAGAACTGGTAAAAAATAATTGGTGTTAAACATTTAGAGTGTAATTCTTTTAGAGAATAATATAAACTTAGATTTGAAATAGTGCTATTATTCTGATAAAGATTTCTATTTTTAAAGTCTTAAACTAACTTTTATCAATGTCAGAAGAACAAAAAAAACTACTTGAAAAACAATTATGGGCTATTGCTAACCTACTTAGGGGCAAGATGGATGCAGACGATTACAGAAACTACATCTTAGGCTTTATTTTTTTTAAATACTTATCAGAGAAACTACATATATATGCAGATGAAATATTAGAACCAGATAATATTACTTATGAGCTAATAGATGAAAATTCAGATAATGGTAAATTATTTATAAATGCGGTTAAAAAAGCTTGTGTAAAGAATTTAGGGTACTTCCTTAAACCAAGTGAGTTATTTACTTCTATTGCCCAAAAAGGAAATAATCTTACAGAGATAAAAACCAATGATAATGATGAAGCAACTCAGTTTTTTATTATTGAAGATTTAGAGCGTATTCTTAATAACATTGAGCAAAGTACAATGGGTACAGAGTCAGAAGATGACTTTATACGCTTATTTGAAGATTTAGATTTAACCTCTTCTAAGTTAGGTAAAACAGTAAAAGCTAAAAATGAAATTATAGCAAAAATAATAACACATCTTGATGAAATTGATTTTCGAATAAAAGATTCTGAAAGTGATTTATTAGGTGATGCTTATGAATATTTAATTGGAGAGTTTGCTGCAGGAGCAGGCAAAAAAGCAGGAGAATTTTACACGCCTCAAGAAGTGTCTACAATACTCGCGAAAATTGTTACAACGCGTAAAAAACGTATAAAATCTGTGTATGACCCAACCTGTGGTAGTGGTTCACTTTTGTTACGTGTAGCCAAAGAAGTAGATGATGTAGGTTTTTTTTATGGTCAAGAATTAAATAGAACAACATATAACTTAGCACGTATGAATATGATTCTACACGATGTGCATTATAGTAAGTTCGATATTAAACAGGAAGATACCTTAGAAGAACCACAACACATAAGTATAGACCTAAAAGCAGAAGCTATTGTGGCAAATCCACCATTTTCGGCTAAATGGAGTGCAAGCGGTATTTTTTCTACAGATGATAGATTTAGCCAATATGGAAAATTAGCACCAAAAACAAAAGCAGATTTTGCATTTGTACAACATATGATTCATCACTTAGATGAAAACGGAATAATGGCAACCGTTTTACCTCACGGTGTATTATTTAGAGGTAGTAGTGAAGCACATATAAGACGTTATTTAATAGAAGACAGAAACTATATAGATGCCAGTAATCATTTTGAGAAACAAGGGAAAGACAACAAAATATTACCAAACCATATGACAATATTGTAGATACCTATACAAATAGAGAGGTTATAGATAAATACAGTTATAGAGCAACTTTACAAGAAATAGCAGATAACGATTATAATTTAAACATACCACGCTATGTAGATACGTTTGAAGAAGAAGAATCTATTGATATTAATGCTGTTGCAGAAGAAATTCAAAAATTAGATATAGAAATAGCTGAAACCGATAAACGTATTGCATCTTACTGTAAAGAGTTGAATATTAAAACACCTTTTTAAGCCATGGAAAACAACAATAACAATTTGGGTGTTTCCCAAGGGTCGGGCTTTCCACTATATCTTTTTTGCGAAAAAACAAAAAAGGATGTCGTTGCAATCCCTAACGGAAATACTTGCCAACTATGAATCAAACTGAAAAACAAGTAATACCACAATTGAGGTTTTTAGATTTTGAAGGCGAATGGAAGAAAAGTGAAATAGGTGATACTTTTAAACTTTTTAATGGTTATGCATTCTCAAGTTCTGATTCATTAAATTCTGATGGTGCATTATGGGTTAAAATAGCAGATGTAGGTATTGATAAAATGAAGACTGATAATTTATCTTACTTACCTTATGAGTATGTAGAAGAATATAAAAAGTTTGTTTTAAGTGAAGGTGATTATGTAGTCGCATTAACAAGACCGATTTTAAGAGGTAATTTAAAAATAGCAAGAATTGATGAGTACTTTAATAACTCTTTATTAAATCAAAGGGTTGCTAAATTAATAACAGATAATAATTCATCATTTATATATAATTTATTAAAAAGGAATAGACTGATAAAGTCTATTGAAAATAACATAGCAGGTAGTGATCCACCAAACTTGTCACCTAATGATATAAATCATATAAAAATTAATATTTCATCAATTCCAGAACAAAAAAAAATAGCATCATTCCTAACAGATGTAGATACTAAAATAACCAAACTAACCAAAAAGAAAGACCTTTTAGAGCAATACAAAAAAGGCATAATGCAAAAAATATTTAATCAAGAATTAAGATTTAAAGATGATGAGGGTAATAAGTTTACTGATTGGGAAGAGAAGAAATTAGGGGAGATTTTTAAATTTAAACAAGGTTTTCAGTTTAGTGTTAATGAACAATCAGAAAGAAAATTCAAAGGTTCAGTAGAATTTATTAGAATTATTAATGTTACATCTGATGCAGATGATAAAAGATTTGTACCAGACCCAGGTAAAGAGCATCATATAAGTTATGAAGATTTATTTATGGTTCGTTATGGTGATGCAGGTAGAATAGCCAATGGTTTTAGCGGTATAATTGCTAATAATATGTTTAGGCTTTTACCTAAAATTAATGTTCACAAAATGTTTTTCTTTTATGTTTTAGGAAGGTTTTATAACAAGATACATTCTTTATCCGGTTCTTCTACTATGCCAGCAATTAGCTTCAGTACTATTGATAAATTGAAAATTAAAATACCATCTATCGAAGAACAAATCAAAATAGCCGATTTTTTATCAGATATAGATTTAAAAATAGAAGCCTTAAATAACAAAATAGAAAATAGTAAAAACTTTAAAAAAGGGTTATTGCAAAAAATGTTTGTGTAATGAAAAAGTTAAAAACTATCATAAAATGTTAATAACTCTTGCTCAATACAATAAAATGCGTACTTTTGGGGTAACAGTACACACCACGCTACAGTTTCAGTTTCGATTGAAAACAGCGTCCCAGGGTGTGTCTTTTGCTTTATATACGGTTTGTTTCACTTTATTTTTACCGTATGTTTACTAAAAAGGCATTTACAGTTTCAGAGCAAGTAGCGCAACTACAAGAACGTGGCTTGGTTATTAAACACCCTCGTATTGCAGAAAAATATTTGCTAAATATTAGTTATTACCGTTTAGGAGAATATTGGTATGTAATGCAATCTGATAAAGAAAAACACATTTTTAAACCCAATAGTAAATTTGAAGATGTTATTGCATTATATAATTTTGATGCAGAATTAAGGTTGTTACTTTTTGATGTTATTGAAAAAATAGAAATTAGTTTACGTACTAAATTAATTTATTATTTATCTCACGAATTTGATGCGTGGTGGTTTCAAAATTTCAAGCTTTTTAACGACAGTAAAGCTTTGGTAAAAACACTTGCTAATTTAGAAGCTGAGATTGAAAGGACTAAAGATATTTCTATTAAAAACCATAAGAAAAAACACAAAGATGATGGTCGATTTCCTCCTGCTTGGAAATCTTTAGAGCAAACAAGTTTTGGAGCAATATCAAAATTATATGGTAACCTAAAAAATAATGTAAAATCTAAAGATATTATTGCTAAAGAATTCGGTGCAGTAAATCATACGTATTTACCAAGTTGGTTGCAATCAATTTCTCAAATTCGTAATTTTTGTGCGCATCATTCTCGCTTATGGAATAGAAATTTACCAAGTACTGTAAAACTATTATCTAAACCACCAAACCCTTGGATTTTAGAGTCAGAAAATGTACCTAAACAATCTAATAAATTGTATATGCATATGTGTTTAATGAAATATATGCTAAATACCATTAAACCAGATAACGATTTTACCATAAGATTATACGCTTTGTTTATCAAGTATCCAAATATAGATTTAAATGCTTTAGATATGAAACCTAATTGGCAAAACGAACCTTTGTGGAAATAAAAACTACTAAAAACTTCGGGATTTTTACTAAATCTCGCAGTTTTTAAAAGAAAAAGAAAAATGACAACACAACCAGAACAAGTATTAGAAAATAATTTAGTAAGCCAATTAATTGGCTTAGGTCATAAATCTGTAGTTATAAAAACAGAAGATAATTTATTAAGCAATCTAAAAACGCAATTAGAAATTCATAATAAAACAACATTTACAACTTCTGAGTTTGATAGAATATTAATACATCTTTCTAAAGGTAACATCTTCGATAAAGCCAAAACACTAAGAGATAAATATGTTTTACAAAAAGACAATGGAGATAAAGCATATATAGAGTTTATCAATCAAGATTTTTGGTGTCAAAACGAGTTTCAAGTAACCAATCAAGTTACCATACACGGTAAAAGAGAAAACCGTTACGATGTAACTATTTTAATTAACGGTTTGCCATTAGTTCAAATAGAATTAAAACGTAGAGGTATAGAGCTTAAAGAAGCCTTTAATCAAATATGTAGGTATCAAAGAGATTCATTTTCATCAAATAATGCACTATTTAATTATGTGCAATTATTTGTAGTAAGTAATGGAGAGAATACAAAATACTACGCAAATACTTATAAACAAGGTAAAAGTCCAGACTTTAAATTTACATCGTTTTGGAGTGATAAAGAGAATAATAGAATCACACAAATAGAGAAATTTACAAGTATTTTTTTAGAGCCTTGTCATTTAGCAAAAATGATTACTAAATATATTGTTTTACACCAAAGCGATAAGGTGTTAATGATTTTGCGACCGTATCAATTTTATGCAGTAGAAGCTATTATTTATAGAGTAAAAAATTCTGATAAAAATGGTTATATCTGGCATACAACAGGTTCAGGAAAAACACTAACATCATTTAAAGCAAGTCAAATACTAACCCATAACCCAAAAATTAAAAAAGTAGTATTTGTAGTAGATAGACAAGATTTAGATCTTCAAACAGTAACAGAATTTAGAGCTTTTGATAAAGAAAGTATAAATAGTACGGCAGATACTAAAACTTTAGTAAAGCACTTCTTAGACCCAAGTAGACCTCTAATAGTTACTACAATACAAAAATTAAATGTTGCAATAAAGAAGCCAGCCTTTAAAAACCAAATATCTGTTTTAAAAGATGAAAAAATAGTATTTATTTTTGATGAATGTCATCGCTCACAATTTGGTGATACACATAAAGCTATTGTTAATTTCTTTACTAACCATCAATTATTTGGTTTTACAGGCACACCTATTTTTGAAGAAAATGCACTAAGTATAAAAAGTATTAAGTAAACTACAGCAAACTTATTTCACGAGCCATTACATAAATATGTTATTACAGATGCAATACGAGATGAAAACGTATTAAAATTCTCAATAGAATATTACAATGTTTTTAAAAAGAAAATACAATTAGAAACAGAGGAAGACACTAAAGTAGAAGCTATAGATACAAAAGAAGTATATGAGAGCGATGGCTACATAGAATCCATAACTAATTACATACTTAAAAACCACTATAATAAAACAAATAGTCAAAGATTTACGGCAATTTTTTGTGTAAGTAGTGTAGCCATTCTAATAAAATACTATGAGTTTTTTAAAGCTAAGAAAGAAGCAGGGGAACATAATTATAAAATAGCAACCATATTCTCTTATAATACAAATGAACCTGGCGATATCATAGAGGGTAATATACCAGAGGAAGATGTAGATGATAATGCGCCTGTAAACACAGCAACAAGAGATAAGTTAGATTCTTTTATAGCTTACTATAACACAATGTTTAATGATGCGCAATCTGCAAATGATGCACAATCTTTTTTAAACTATAAAACAGATATTTCCAAAAGAGTAAAAAGTAAAGAAATAGATATATTATTGGTTGTAAATATGTTTTTAACAGGTTTTGATAGTAAAACATTAAATACAATCTATGTCGATAAAAACCTTAAGTATCACGGCTTAATTCAGGCATATTCACGAACCAATAGAATATTAGATAGAAACAAATCACAAGGTAATATTGTAACATTTCGTAATTTAAAACAGAATACAGACGATGCTGTTCGTTTATTCTCTAATCTTTCTGCTAAAGAAACTATTACTATTGCACCATATAGTCAGCAAATCAACTTTTTTGAAGAGGCGTATGCTAATTTAATGGCAATAACACCAACACCAAACGATGTAAACAGTTTAGTAACAGAAGAAGATGAGCTAAAATTTGCTAAAGCATTTAGGTCAATAATAAGGCTTAAAAATATTTTAGATTCATTTACAGAATTTACTTTTGATGATGTTTCAATGACTGCGCAAGAGTTTCAGAATTTCTCTACAAAATATCAAGATTTAAAGGATAAAATTAAGTTTAATAATGACAAACAAAAAGTATCAATTTTAAATGAAATAGATTTTGAAATTGAATTGTTACATAGGGATGAGATAAATGTAACTTATATAATGCAATTGCTTACACAACTTAAAGATGCAAAACCAAAAGACCAAGCCATACAGAAAAAACGAATTTTAGATTTAATTGCAGGTGAAGCAGAGTTGAGAAGTAAACGAGAACTAATAGAGCAATTTATCGAAAACAATTTACCTGAAATTTCAGATGATAGTACAATAGAAGAAGAGTTTAAAACCTATTGGCAAGCAGAAACAATAAAGGCATTAGAAGCATTAAGTACTACAGAATCATTAAAAAAGGAAAAAGTAGAAATAATAATAAACAATTTTCTTTTTACAGGTAGAATGGCAACCGAAGATGAAATAATAGAAACATTAGAAAAACAACCAAGTGTTTTACAAAGAGAATCAATAAGTAATAGAATAACAGAAAAGATAAAAGACTTTATTAAGACTTTTATTAATGGTGTAGAATAGAATGAAAAATGATAGTACAGTCAACTATTTTGTTAACTAAAAAAACGAACCCTTGTAAATCAAGTATTTACAAGGGTTTTTGCGGAGAATGAGGGATTCGAACCCCCGGAGGTGTGACCCTCAACAGTTTTCAAGACTGCCGCATTCGACCACTCTGCCAATTCTCCAAGTGTCTCATCAGGTATGTCCTGATTGTGGGTGCAAATATAGCACCCTTTTTTAATTATTTCAAATAAAAAAACACTTTTTTCATGACATTTTTTTAATAGCATGAGAATAAGTTAAATAACGCTTAAAAAAGTTTTGATAACCTTTAATTTATGTACTATAATAGTAAAAAATTCAATGCAAATCTTATTTTTGCATGCATATAGAAAATACATGGATATCATAAAACAATTACAATGGCGTTATGCAACTAAAAAGTTCGATGCCAATAAAAAAATATCAAATCAAAAAATAGAAACTCTCAAACAAGCCTTCAACCTAACGGCAACATCTTTTGGGTTACAAACTTTGCGTTTGGTTGTTATTCAAGATAAAGAGCAGCGAGCGACATTGGTTCCGCATTCATACCATCAAAAACAAGTGGTAGATGCATCACACCTTTTCGTTATTTGTATACAAGACAATATTATTCAAGAAGATGTAACCAATTATTATAAAAACATAAAAGACATTCGTAATACGCCAGATTCTATTTTAGATCCGTTTAAAAACGATTTAATTAAAATGGTGAACTCAAAATCTGTAGATGAGCGTCAACAATGGTCTAAAAACCAAGCGTACATTGCCTTAGGTAATTTAATGACAGTTTGTGCTATAGAAGGTGTCGATGCCTGCCCAATGGAAGGTTTCGTACCAACCGAATATGATAAAACACTAGAATTAAGCAAGTATAACTTAAAATCGGTTTTATTATTACCCGTAGGTTATAGAGCAGAAGACGATATGTTTGCAACATTAAAAAAAGTAAGAAAATCATTGAGTGAAACAATAATAGAATTATAAAATAAAAAAAAAAATGGGCGTTACCACAAAGGTCGCTCTTTCGGCAGTCGCTTTTTTGTGTTGCATAAGTGCAACAACACAAAAAGAGCTTCAACAAAGCCTCAATCCCTAACGCAAAACAAGAACAAAACAAATTAACAATATGCCAGGATTCGAATTATTCGGAGAATTAGAAAGAAACGAAGTAAATGATGTTTTAGATAACGGAGTACTTATGCGTTACGGTTTTGATGGTATGCGTAATGGCCATTGGAAAGCAAAAGCATTAGAAAGCGAATTGCAAACAACCTTTCAGTCTAAACACGTACAACTAGTATCAAGTGGTACTGCAGCAGTATCTGTAGCATTAGCATCAGCAGGAGTAGGTGCAGGAGACGAGGTTATTATGCCAACATTTACATTTGTAGCCAGTTTTGAAGCCATTATGCTTTTAGGAGCCATTCCTATATTGGTAGATATAGATGATACCTTAGGATTAAGCCCAGAAGCTATTGAAGCAGTAATAACACCAAAAACTAAAGCGGTAATGGTGGTGCAAATGTGTGGTAGTATGGCAAAAATGGATGCTATACAGCGTATTTGTAACAACCATAATTTATTGTTGGTTGAAGACGCATGTCAAGCCATTGGAGGTACTTATAAAGGGAAACCATTAGGAAGTATTGGAGATTTGGGGTGTTTCTCATTCGATTTTGTAAAAACAATTACTTGTGGAGAAGGAGGAGCAGTAATAACAAATAATAAGGAATATTATACAAATTCAGATCATTATAGCGATCACGGTCACGATCATATTGGTAATGATAGAGGAGCAGAATCACATCCATTTTTAGGATACAATTTTAGAATATCAGAGCTTCATGCGGCTGTAGGTTTAGCGCAAGTAAAGCGGTTACCAGAATTTTTAGAAATTCAAAAACGAAATTTTGGTATACTTCGTGATGCTTTATCTATAATTCCAGAAGTCACTTTTAGAACCGTGCCAGAAGGAGGAGAAGAAAGTTGTGCCTTTTTAAATTTCTTTTTGCCAGATTTGGAAACAACAAGAACAGTTATAGAAGGGTTTAAAAACGATGGAGTAGATGCATGTTGGAATTATTATGATAACACATGGCATTACATTCGCAAGTGGGATCATTTAAAAGATTTAAAATCTCTTTTTCCTATTTCAAAAGAAGTAAAAGAAGGTTTAGAATATCTTCAAACAAAAACTTTCGAAAAATCAGATCATTATATAGCAAGGAATATTTCTTGTTTAATAAAACTATCTTGGACTGAAGAAGAAGTAAGAGATAGAGCAGCTAAAATGGTTGCTGCTATAAAAAAGGCATTGTGACTTATTTAAGTTCTAAGCATAAAAAAAACGCCTTAAATTTAAGATTTATGGCGTTTTTTTTATGCTCGAAATTTTCTTTAGTATTTTATGTAATCTATAATTTCCAATCCATAACCTATTAAACCAACACGTTTAGTATGAGCTTCAGCATTAGAAATTAAGTTAAGTTTATGTATGTTCAAGTCATGTAGTATTTGAGCGCCAATTCCAAAATCACGACTATCCATATTTATTCTAGGAGCTTTAGGAATATCGGTTGCACCTTGATTTTCCTTTAAGAAATTTAATCTATTTAATATATCCATAGATTGAGATTGTTGGTTGATAAATATAATAGCACCTTTTCCTGTATCATTAATAACCTTAAACATATTACTTAATTGGTTATCTATATCATTAGTAAGTGTTCCTAATATATCATTATTAACTAATGTAGAATTTATACGAGTTGGTATAGGTTCATTATCTTTCCAAGTTCCTTTTGTTAACGCTATATGTAGTTGGTTATTTGTTGTTTGTTTGTAAGCTCTCAGTCTAAAACTTCCAAAACGAGTTTCAATTTGAAAATCTTCTTTTTTATCAATTAAAGAGTCATGTTGCATTCTATAAGCAACTAAATCTTCAATAGAAACAATTTTTAAATCTAATTTTTTTGCAATCTTGTAAAGCTGTGGTAACCTTGCCATAGTACCATCTTCATTCATGATTTCAACAATCACACCAGCAGGAGATAAGCCAGCTAATCTTGCAAAATCTATAGCAGCTTCTGTATGCCCAGTTCTACGCAAAACGCCACCTTCTTTAGCAACCAAAGGAAAAATATGCCCTGGTCTAGCTAACTCAAAAGGTTTGGTATCATTATCTACTAAGGCTTTCACTGTTTTAGCTCTGTCACTAGCAGAAATTCCCGTAGTAACTCCTTTTCCTCTTAAATCAACTGAAACCGTAAAAGCAGTTTCCATAGGATCTGTATTATTACGAACCATCATGCTTATTTCTAACTCTTTACATCTATTCTCTGTAAGAGGCGTACAAATTAAACCACGACCGTGAGTAGCCATGAAATTTATCATTTGCGGAGATACTTTATCAGCAGCAGCTAGAAAGTCACCTTCGTTTTCTCTGTTTTCATCATCAACAACAATGATAATTTTACCATTTCTAATGTCCTCAATGGCATCATGAATAGTATCTAGTTTAAATTCGGCCGTGTTGGCCTTTTTAGTTTCTGGAATCATACGGCAAAGATATTGCTTATTTTAGACTATCTAAACAATTTTGTTTTAAGTCTTCTTTGATTTTCGATTTAATAAAAAGATAACCAATCATGTAAAGTGGTAAACCGATTATAACCATTACAAGATTAGGCTTTTTGTTTTGTTTTTTAATATTGGTATAGAAGTCACGAACATTAATTAACGATTTAATATAATAAAAAACATATATAACAAATGCAGTAATACTTATTTTTATAGAAGCAGAAGCTAATGATGGTAGTTTATTATTCTTAAAAACAAAGAATAAAATCAATAATATAGCACCTATACTATATAATACTACAGCAAACTTAGCATGTTTATTATAATGTTTAGCAATTTTTTGAGAACCTTCAAAGGTTTCATCTATATTTAAGCCATTATTACGTAATGTCGTAGTTATGGTTCCACGATCATTTAATATTTTAATAGCTTCGTATCTAGCTTCTTCTTTATGTTCTAAAGTTTCGTAGTTATTTATAATATCAATTAATTCATCATCAGTATTAGACAACAAAAATTTATAGTCAACACTATTTGGTGCTTTTATGTTTAACATTTTTCTGATAGGTTCAGTAATACTGTCCATATCAAATAAACCTTTATCTTCAGTTGCTCTTTTTGTTAAAAATAAACCAAGCGGAAGCATGACAAGC
The DNA here is from genome assembly GCA_938003745.1 of uncultured Algibacter sp. Lineage (GTDB taxonomy): Bacteria > Bacteroidota > Bacteroidia > Flavobacteriales > Flavobacteriaceae > Postechiella. The sequence continues at coordinate 8,750 of CALKXS010000076.1, read as the reverse complement.
GTAGAAAACCAACTTGCTAAAATAGGGTTAAAGCTCCCGTTTTTTGCACTGTTTACGGCAAATATTCCAATAAAATGATACGTTAAAAATAAAAGTATTGCTATAATCATTGGTAAGCCCATACCACCCTTTCTTATTAATGCGCCTAGTGGTGCTCCAACAAAAAATAAAATAACACAAGCAAAACCTAAAGCTAACTTTTCATGAAATGAAATAATGTGCCTATTATATAAAGATTTTGTTAGCTTTAGTGTTGCTTTTTTTGTTGTTACAAGTTGCTTGGCACTATTAACAGTACTAATAGCAACATTTACTAATTGAGTTTTAGCTTTTAAATTATATAAATCTAAAATGTTACCAGTGTAAATAGAATCAATTGGAAACTTTTTTTCTATTTTGGTAGTTGGTGAAATTATTTTTTCTTCTAAATCTGCATACTTTAATTCTTTTGTTTTCTTACTCTTTACTGCTTTATATAGGCTAGCACGTTGATAAAGAGATTTAGCAAAAGTTTTATGATTATCGCTTCTTTTGTTTGTTAATGAATCTATAGTATAGCCTAATTCAAAAATATCAAGCATGTTATATCTATCATCATGTTTCTTGTCATCAACATCAATATTATTAAATTCAGACAAATCAATATTTATAACATAAGTTTCAAAGGTGCTTTTAGCAAAAGGTTTTTTCTTTTTATTACTTGGTTCATTTGGTTCAATATCTTCATAATAATTACCATCACGTAAAACAAGTTTTAATACATTGGAATCTTCTCGACTAACAAGTTCTCCTGTTTTAGAAACAATAACCGTTGTATTCTTTCTATTGTTTTTTCCTTTTCGGTGAATAATTATATTTTCTAGAAATTGATCACGGTCTCCACTTTTCTTCTCTACTTTTATATTGGTGCCACTTTCTCCTATAGGGTTAAATTGACCTTCTGCAATACCCATCGCAGGTTTTATTTTTGCTATATTTTTCCTAAGATTGTATGAATTATATTGGGCCCAAGGAATAACGCTATTTGAAAAGAAAAAGGTTAATACACCAAGAATAGCGATAAAAACACCCAAACCAGTCATGGCACGCTGTAATGAAATACCAGTAGACTTCATGGCAGCAAATTCATAATTCTCAGAAAAACTGCCAAATACCATTATAGATGCTAGAAGAATGGTTAAAGGCAAAACTAATGGCATCAAATTGGGTAAAATGTATATTAAAAACCTTGCAATTATAGCGATATCTAAGTCTTTACCTGCAAGTTCTTTTATATACAACCAAATAGTTTGAAGTACAAAGATGAGTACTAGAATAATAAATACACTAAAAAATGTCTTTAAGTAGGAGGTTAGTATGTAACGATCTAATATTTTCACACGTTTAAATTTTATTAATCATTTGCTTAACAAGCTAATTATAAAATTAAGAACGTGTGTAACCACTGCGTTCTTTTATTAAAAATCTTTAAAAAAAGATAAAAATATTTTTTAAAATTTGTTAATATTTGTTTCAATGGGATTTACCTAATCTAAATTGTTAACGTAATAATCTTTATATTTATTAGCGTCAAAGGTAAATAAGGTTTTTGATAATGGCGCGTTTGTTTTAAAAGAATTAACGGTTAAAATTGTTTTAGTGTCATTTTTTCCAATTTCTATTAGGTTGTGGATGTGTTTTGTTTGTTCATCTATGCCTAAAAGTACATAGTTAATTTCAGAATTAGAATCCATTGGAGTTAATTTCACCAATTGAATTTTTCTCCCTTTTACATTTTGTACTATGTCCATATCGTAAGTATAGTCGTTTTCGTAAAACGATAACATTTTGCTTGGTGTAATAGTGTTTTCATCATCATCATTATGAGATGAAATAGTAACTTCTTCATCTTCAGGACTAATACTATACATTGTTTTTCCGTCGTAAAGTCGTGTAATACCAAGAATGTTTAATTTGTACTTATCACCTTGTAAAATAACATCACCCCGAGTTTCTTGTTTAATATTTTCTGAGGTATTTTCTAGTACATATTTAAAATCAATAGAAATGTTATTATAAGATTTTACTTTAGCAGAAACCTCATTTAATAATGTTTTTGCTTTACTTTGAGAAAAAGCATTAAAAGTTGATAATGTAATAATTAATGCTGCTATTATATTCTTCATATTCATTTCTATATTATATTTCGTTTTCTAAATGTTGGTCAAGCGCTATTAAATCTGTCACTAAAACTTGCCTAGCTTTACTACCTTCAAAAGGACCAACAATACCAGCAGCTTCTAATTGATCAATAATTCTACCGGCTCTATTATATCCTAGTTTTAATTTTCGCTGAAGTAAAGAAGCAGAACCTTGTTGTGCTGTAACAATAACTATAGCGGCATCTTTAAAGAGCTTGTCCCTGTCTGATATGTCTATATCAAGACTTGTGCCACTTTCTTCTCCAACATATTCTGGTAATAAATAAGCATCTGGGTAAGCTTTTTGAGCTCCAATAAAATCAACTATTTTTTCAACTTCAGGAGTGTCAACAAAAGCACATTGCACACGTATCAAATCATTTCCTTGCGTGTAAAGCATATCTCCACGGCCAATAAGTTGATCTGCTCCAGATCCATCTAAAATAGTTCTAGAATCTATCTTTGATGTTACCCTAAAGGCTATACGAGCAGGGAAATTAGCTTTTATAATACCAGTAATAACATTTACAGAAGGACGTTGTGTTGCAATAATTAAGTGAATACCAATGGCACGAGCTAATTGTGCTAAACGCGCAATAGGTGTTTCTACTTCTTTACCGGCAGTCATAATTAAATCGGCAAACTCATCAACAACCAAAACGATGTATGGTAAAAATTGATGACCATCGTTTGGGTTTAGTTTACGTGCTTTAAATTTTGTATTGTATTCTGCAATATTTCTACAAAGTGCATTTTTAAGCAATTCGTAACGATTATCCATTTCAATACACAAGGAGTTTAGCGTGTTGATAACCTTCGTATTATCTGTTATAATAGCATCTTCACTATCTGGAAGTTTTGCTAGATAATGTCTTTCTATTTTATTAAATAAAGTAAGTTCTACTTTTTTGGGATCAACTAAAATAAATTTAACTTCTGCTGGATGTTTTTTATAAAGTAAAGAGGTAAGTACAGCATTTAAACCAACCGATTTACCTTGGCCTGTAGCACCTGCCATTAATAAGTGAGGCATTTTGGCAAGGTCAACAACCAAGGTTTCATTGCTAATTGTTTTTCCTAAGGCTATAGGAAGTTGCATTTCAGATTTTTGAAATTTCTGAGAAGCAATAGCAGATCGCATTGAAACTATGGTCGAGTTTTTATTAGGAACCTCAATACCAATAGTTCCTTTTCCTGGAATAGGAGCTATAATACGAATACCTAATGCTGCTAAAGATAGGGCAATATCATCTTCTAAATTTTTAATTTTAGAAATTCTAACTCCCGCTTCTGGAACAATTTCATATAAGGTAACTGTTGGTCCAATAGTAGCTTTAATACTAGCAATACCAATTTTGTAGTTACTTAAAGTATTTACAATCTTATTTTTATTTTCTTCTAATTCTTCTTGATTTATAGTAATAACACCTGTGTCATATTTTTTTAATAACTCTAAAGGTGGAAATTGATATTTTCCAAGTTCTAGAGTTGGATCAAATTGTCCAAAATCTTCAACAAGTTTATTAGCCAAATTATTAGTTTCTGAAACCTCTTCTGGCACTTCAACAACTTTCATATCTAAATCTTCTTCAATAACTTCTTCTTCAGCAATTTTTACTTCAAGTGTTGTTTTGTCTTCAGTAATAATTTTTTCTTCTTTTGGCTTTACAACTTCAATAGGATTTGATACTGTATTTTCTGTTGAGATGTCAAATCCAGATTTAAATGCTTCAGCTTCTTCTGTTAGAGTATTATCTATTGGTACAATGATATCTTCTTTAGCATTGGCAAATTCATTTTTAATATCCTTTTTAGCAGAGTTAAAAAGATTAGAAATACTTTGAAACGTAACCTTAAAACGAGATGCTAAATAGGTGATAACTCCAAATAATAGTAAAAGTGAAACACCTATTTTTCCAATATAATCTTGTAAGTAAGAATTAATTTCAAAACCAATTGTTCCTCCAAGAATTCCGTGTTTATTTCCAAAGAAACCAAATAATATAGACACCCAAATCATGATAATTATACCCCAAAACCAATGGCGCCTTAGTTTTGATTTATTAACCCCCATTAAAATGTATACCCCAGAAATAAATACGAGACCAGATAATAAAAATGCAGAAACTCCAAAACCTTTTTGAATAAAAAAATCTCCCAACCAAGCTCCAAATTGGCTGGCCCAGTTTTTGGTATCTGCTGTTCTTTCTGGAAACGAACTGATTAAGCTTTGGTCACTATCTCCTGTAAAAAAGAAAGAGACAAAAGAAATGCACAATAACAATCCAAACATCACTAAAAAACTGCCAAATACTAATTTTTGTTGGTTAGATAGCTTAAAAATTGGAAGTTTAGCTTCTTTTCTTGGAGTTTTTGGTTTAGTTATTTTTGTTTTTTTCTTTGCCATTAATGGTTAATAGTTTCAAAATTAAGATTTATGTCTGCTTTGTTTTAGTAACAACAACAAAAATACAAATTACTAATGGTAACGAAACTATATTTTAAAAAATTGCAGCGAAGTTAAATTACACCAAGTTTTGGTAAGTAAATTATCAACCCAATAATAGAAGCAAAAAAAGCAGCAATAAAAACTGCACCGGCAGCAATATCCTTTATAATACCAATCTTTTTGTGATGCTCTGGGTGAATGAAATCTGCTATAGCTTCAATGGCTGTATTTATGCCTTCAGCACACATAACCATAGCTGTAGCTAGAAGTTGTATAGTCCATTCAATTGCAGAAATATTAAAAAAGAACCCTGCTGTAGTAACCATAATAGCAATAAAAAATTGAATTTTTATACTAGCTTCCGTTTTTAAAAGTAATATGGCTCCTTTATAAGCGTAACCAACACTTTTTAACCTATTTACTAAGAAGGGGTCTTTTTTTGTCATTAGTATGACACTATTATTTTAAAGCATTTAAAGCTGCTTCATAATTTGGCTCATCTATTGTTTCTGGAACTTGCTCTGTATATATTACACTACCTTCTTCATTGATTACAACAACTGAGCGTGATAATAAAGAATCAAGAGGTCCACCTACAAAATCAAGACCATATGCTTTTCCAAAACTGGCATTTTTATAATCAGATAAGTTAATAACATCGTTTAATCCTTCAGCACCACAAAAACGAGCTTGAGCAAAAGGTAAATCGCGAGAAATACATAATACTTTTGTCTTTTTTAAAGTGCTAGCTTTTTTATTAAATTGACGTACAGACTGCGCACAAGTTCCTGTATCTACACTAGGGAAGATATTAAGAACAACTTTGTAGCCTTTAAAATCGTTTAATGTAGCCGTAGATAAATCGTTTGCTGTTAATGTGAATTCTGGAGCTTTAGATCCTATTGCTGGTAATTCACCAGATGTGCTTAATGCATTTCCTTTAAGAGTAACTGTTGACATTCTTTTTGTTTTAGTTTAAAAATCTAAAATTAGTAATATTTACTAGTTAAATACAATTAATATGTAAATAGTTTAAATATATAACGACTATTAATTTCTATATTTTAATAAATTTTATTGGTTAAAATATAGTTTATAAAAATTTGAAATAAGAAAAGGTATTGAAACTATTCGTAATTTTGAATATTCTGAAAATAAATATATAAACTATGGAAAATAATAAGCAAAGCGGAGACATAAGTAAATGCCCTTTTTTTAGTGGAGATCAAAAAGAAACAGCGGGACAAGGCACAAAAAATAGAGATTGGTGGCCCAATGAATTAAGGTTAAACACATTAAGGCAACATGCTGTAGAGTCTAACCCAATGGGGATTAATTTTAATTATGCAAAAGCTTTTAAAAGCATAGATTTTCTAACCTTAAAACAAGAGGTTATAGATTTAATGACAGATTCTCAAGAATGGTGGCCAGCAGATTATGGACATTATGGGCCATTTATGATTCGTATGGCGTGGCATAGTGCAGGAACATATCGTGTTGGAGATGGTAGAGGTGGTGCAGCAACAGGAAACCAAAGGTTTGCACCGCTTAATAGTTGGCCAGATAACGGTAATTTAGATAAGGCACGTTTATTATTATGGCCTATTAAAAAGAAATATGGTAAAAAGCTGTCTTGGGCAGATTTAATGATGTTAGCAGGTAATTGTGCTTTAGAATCTATGGGATTCAAAACCTTTGGATTTGCTGGTGGTCGTGAAGATGTTTGGGAACCTGAACAGGATATTTATTGGGGTTCTGAAACCGAATGGATGGAGAATAAAGAGCGTTTTAAAGATGAAAAACTAGAAGGTCATTTAGGTGCAGCTCATATGGGATTAATTTATGTAAACCCAGAAGGTCCAAATGGATCCCCTAATCCGTTAGAAACAGCTAAATTAATGAAAGAGACTTTTGGTAGAATGGGTATGAATGATGAAGAAACTGTTGCGCTTACCGCAGGTGGGCATACTTTTGGTAAAGCTCATGGTGCAGCAGATCCCAATAAATATGTCGGAGCAGAGCCTCATGGAGCAGGAATAGAAGAGATGAGTACAGGTTGGAATAATAGCTTTGGTACTGGTGTTTTAGATGATACTATTACTAGTGGGCTTGAAGGTGCTTGGACACCAAATCCAGCGCAATGGGATCATGATTTTTTTGATGTACTATTGAGTTATGATTGGGAATTAGGAAAAAGTCCAGCTGGTGCAAGTCAATGGATGCCAACAAAAGCATCAGAAGCTAGAATGGCTCCAGCTGCTGGTGATGCCTCTAAAAATCAAGGATTGATGATGACGGATGCAGATATGGCATTAAAAATTGATCCAGATTATTTAAAAATATCTAAACATTTTAAAGAAGACCCTAAAGCATTTGAAGATGCTTTTGCTCGAGCTTGGTTTAAATTAATACATAGAGACATGGGACCAATTCATCGTTATTTAGGACCAGAAGTACCCCAAGAAGAGTTAATTTGGCAAGATCCAATTCCTGAAGTAAACTATACGTTAAGTGAATCTGATGTAGATGGATTGAAAAACTTAATAAATAATTCTAGATTAACTGTCTCTCAATTGGTGTCTACTGCTTGGGCTTCTGCGTCTACTTTTAGAGGTTCAGATATGCGTGGAGGAGCCAATGGAGCTCGTATTCGTTTGTCTCCTCAAAAAGATTGGGAAGTTAATAATCCTGCGGAGCTATCTAAAATATTAGATGTTTATAAAGGAATTCAAAAAGAATTTAACGGAAGCATTTCTATAGCAGATTTAATTGTTTTAGGCGGATCTGTAGGTGTAGAACAAGCTGCTAAAAATGCTGGACATGATGTAAATGTGCCGTTTATAGGAGGTAGAGGAGATGCGTCTCAAGAACAAACAGATGTAGAATCTTTTGGTTATTTAGAACCTCTTGCAGATGGTTTTAGAAATTATATGAAAAGTAACTTAAATATTGCTGCCGAAAATCTATTGATTGATCGTGCTAATCTATTAACACTTACCATTCCAGAAATGACTGTGCTAGTTGGAGGTTTACGTATGTTGGGTACTAATTATAATGGATCTAAATATGGCGCTTTCTCAGCTAAAAAAGATAGTCTTACTAATGATTTCTTTTCAAATATTTTAGACTTTACATATTCATGGAAAGCTATAAATGATGATGATACATTGTTTGAAGGAAAAGATAGAAAAACAGGTGTTGTTAAGTTCACTGGAACTCGTGTCGATTTAATTTTTGGTTCTAATACAGAATTAAGAGCTGTTGCCGAAGTTTATGGAGCAGATGATACACAAGAAAAATTTGTAACAGATTTTGTTGCTGCTTGGACAAAGGTTATGAATTTAGATCGTTTTGATTTATAATAGAACTTATAATATCATTTTATAAAAAATAAATTAGGGATATTCGTTGAATGACCTTTATCCCTATTTATTATTATAATTTGTGTTGTTTGCATTTCTTTTTATTTATGTAAGTGCTTCTATTTTTACGAAAAGAGTTTATATAAAATGTATTTGAAATTAGCCCCAACTATTTTAAGATTAACTTAACCAATACTTGTTTGCTATGAAAAAAACATGCCTTGTATTTACAATCTTATTTTTGTGCATCAATATACCTCTTTTTATTTTTCTAATTGAATAGAATCTATTTCATTCGTAACATACTAACGTCAAGACTTATTTTGTTGTTTGTGAAGCCACGCTCTAATTTCTTTTCGCAAAGAAACTTCAGGTTTTGGTAACGGAATTGTTTGTCCAAATTGTTTGCTTTTCTGAAATTTTGAAAATATAGTTTTATGTTTTTTCCAAACTTCTGGATACAATTCTAAGAACTTATTAAAGAAACTTTGTTCACTAATTGTTCCTTCTATTTTTGAAAGTACTTCTTTAAATTTTTGCTCTTGCTCTATAATCATTTTGTTAGTATTCGAGAATAAATAAACTAGTTGTAGTTTATAATTTTGTTTTTATATTAATTTTTTTGAATATCCGTAATTAGGCATAATTATAAAAAAGACTTATTTTAGATAAAAAAATAAGGATGAATATTTTCAGTTTTATAGCCCATTTTGATAGTGAGGAGTCCTGTCGTAATCACTTTAAGGCAGAGCGAGATAA
>CALKXS010000075.1 GCA_938003745.1 uncultured Algibacter sp. | reverse complement strand
AGCATAATCCTCCTTTAGATACTGAGCGGACAAGCGTTTAGTAACATCCTTGAGTTTTAGTGATGCTCTTAAAGAGGTTGCTATTTGATTAACAAATACAGATTTCGACTTTAAGATACCGATAACCATATCTTTCATCGTGCGAATTTCGGGTTTGCTAAGCGAGGTAGAGATAGAAAAATAATCACTTATTTGAATTTGAAGCTTCTTTGTTAGTATCTTGTCCATCAAACTGTTTTTAAGGTTTTTTGTATTAAGTTCCAACCTTAAAATACAACCTTTTAAACAGTTTTTCAATTTTAAAAACGCTAAAACATCACTAAATTCAATACTTCAATGAGCGCTAGTTATATACTATAAAGTGAGTAAAATTGTAGCAATACAGCTAATGCCAACTAGGAATAGATGGAAAAAACAAAAATCAGAACTGCCAATTGATCAAAAACGACTCACACTTGAGTTTTCTTAAAAAACTGGGGATGGCCAACTTTGACTAAGGCTTTATACTTAACTTTTTTTTAGTTCAGCAACTGATTTGTAGCCTAAATCTTCAGTAGCTACTTCTAGGTAAAAATCCAGAACCATAGCATCAAGATTCTTTTTAAGTAATAATTTTTTAAGTTGCTGAATCTCTTTTTGAAGCGTTTTAATTTTTAATATTTCGTCTTTTGTTCCCACTTTTACTCTGGTGTTCATTAAGTCTTTACGATAATGCTTTTTAATCCACTCATTAACTGTTGTAGGTGCAATAGAGTAGATTTTACAAAGCTTGCTATTTCTAAGTTTTCCTTTACTAATCTCGTCAAGGATTTTTAATTTAAAAGGTTCTCTCTAACGTCTAATTACTTTGTCATTTTTGTACATAATGTTTAAAATTATGTAGCCTTTATTCAGGACGGGGCATAGTAAATGGCAACGGGAAGGTAACTCTTTTGTAACAATGCCTAATATAAAAATATTGATATTGGTTTGTCCAAACTATCAATTGGTTCCATCAATACTCAGTATGAGTTTACCTTGCTTGGGAAGTAGGTTGAAAACAAGACAAGCAATAAAGGTTTACATCTAAACTGTAATTAGTAATAAAGCGCTGTATGCGTCTTAAAGAGGATTCATAGCTAGATTCGGTATCAAAAGCATTAGCTAGCTTTTCAAAAGTAGCTGTTTGTACTTTGCATAGGGCGATTAGAAAATGTGAAATCAGTTTTAATCGCGCTAAATTTATTTTTCCTTATAAATCAGTGTTAAGGACACGAGTTAATTCACTATTTTTAGTGATAACATTGGTTTTCTTCATTTGAGATATAAGTCAGAATTATTTATATAATACACTTAAAATAAATGTTTTAAACTAACAATTCTACATTTAACCCATTAAAAACCAATACCTTGTGTTTTTGTCATGTACTAAGAAAAAACTTTTATTTTTTAAAGGAGTTATGTAATCAACATTAGCTTGGGTGATAGTGAAATTTAGAATCTCTCTTTTGTCATTTATTATAATATGAAGTTTAAATCCATGGAACCACCCTATACTACATTTCTCAGTAGTCGCAATACATTTGAATACTTTGTTATTTCTAATTCGTTTAGGTTTACAAAATCTAATAGGCGTAGAATCAGCAAAGGGAATACCAGTACACTCTCCCAAACAACAAGTCTTAAAAAAAAGACTCATTGCTATTAAATATTAACTTAATAGCTCTGTAAATCTATTATAGGAAACTGTTAAAGGAAAGTCATCTTTCATACGCTTTTGAACATAGAAAATATAGAAATACTTGAAGGTTCTAAATCCACTTAATTGAAATAAAATAGCAAGCGTGATAAGCTCACTTTTAGACATAAAAAGAGACTTATTTACGATTTCATCGTATTCTTTACAAAATTCATCAACTAAACAGAATATTTCAGTAACCTTAGAGTAAATTACTATAGATAGTGTTTTTACAATGACAAAATGAAATACAACACTTTAGCTTAGTTAAAACCTATCTTTTCTTTTGCTCTTATCTAATCAAATATTAATCGAACTTAGATTTCTAGCAAGCAAACCATTCGTTTTCATTAATCTAGCTACTCTAAGTTTGGAAATATGATACCCTAACTTTTCTAATACTATTTTGATTCTTGTTACTCCATAACTTTCAAAACTATCTTTAAAAATATTGGTCATTAATTCTGATAGTTTCTTATTATATAATCAAAGTTTCGAAACTTTAGCCTTTATCCAATTGTAATAGACACTTGCTCTAACTTTTACATCTTCCCGACTGTAAACTTAAATTTAGGATGTTTTAGAAACCTAAATTTCACTTGTCTTTATTGGATAAGATACTCACCACCTTTTTAATATATCATGTTCTTCTGAAATATCTTTTAACTGTTTCTTTAATAGAGCTATTTCTTTTTGTTTATCTGCCAATTTTAGCCTCCTTAGACCTGGAAAACTATTCTTACCATAATCTTGTGATTCTTTTTGCCAACGGTGTAATACCAAATATGGAACATCTAATTCTTCACATACTTGTTTTGTGTTGCTTCGGGCATAACTTAATTATAAGGCCTTTTTATTAAAGGACAATCTGTAATTTCTGCACTGCTTTTTCTTTATTCAAAGTTAATTGATGTAACTCTAAATCTCGAACCTTTATATCAAGTCTAATATAATAAGCCAACTTTGATGGTGACTCTATAAAAAACTTAATTTTAACGGGTAACAGTCACATCTGAAATTGAAATAACTAATTCAGATGCAGGAATAAGCACTTTATTAAAAGGTATAAGTAATGGAGAATTTGGCTATTTCCCAAATACGAAATCAGGTCTATTTCTTGATAAAGATGTTAGAAATATAATTTATACTTCAGTAAATAATAATGATAAACACGATATTTATAAAGGTGAACTAAAAATCTTAAACCTTTTCAATACTTAAAGTTTTCGTAAAAAACAAAGAATTCATGAGCCACTGCCTTAATAGTACCTCATTAATTTTTAACTTTACAATCATTGCGAATTTTTAAACAAAAAATCGATAATCTTTTTTTAACTAAAACAATAACTCTTACATTTTTTTTATACTATAAACTATAATCATTAAAATGAGAAAAGTCAATTTCAAATTTATCTCCCTATCAATTTTATCTACAATCTTATTGGTTTTAAGTTGTGAAGAAGAAAAAAAAGAATATTCAGATGTTATATACAAAAAACCTCCATTGGTAAAAATACCTTCAGCAGATTTTCTTTCTCCTGAAGAAAGTTTAAAAACTATGCACCTTCCTGAAGGTTACCATATGGAACTTGTAGCAAGCGAACCCATGATAAACGAGCCGGTAGCAATGGAATGGGATGCAAATGGCAAACTATATGTCGCCGAAATGCTAACCTATATGCAAGATGTTAATGGTACAAACGAGAATGAACCTTGGAGTAGAATATCTGTTTTAGAAGACACGAATAATGATGGAAAAATGGATGAAAGTACTGTTTTTATTGATAGTCTTATTTTACCAAGAATTATTATGCCATTAGATGATAGACTTATTGTAGGAGAAACATACAATAGAGATATGTGGAGTTATCGAGATACAGATGGAGATAATGTAGCTGATGAAAAAATATTATTATTAAAAAGTAAAAAAAGAGATAATTCAAACTTAGAACACCAAACCGCAAGTATATTATGGAGTATTGATAACTGGATGTATTTATCAAAAGGGTCTGTAAGATATAGGTTTACACATGGAAAAATTGAAACCGATACATTACAAGATGCGCCTGGTGGACAATGGGGATTAACACAAGACGAAGTTGGACAATTATACTACTCTAGTGCAGGAGGTGAAAACCCTGCCCTTGGATTTCAACAACACCCATCATATGGTAATTTAGAATTAAAAGGCCAAAAAGAAGAAGGGTTTGAAGCTGTTTGGCCAATTATAGGAACTCCAGATGTTCAAGGTGGATTAAAAAGATTACGTAAAAATGGGACTTTAAACCATTTTACAGCAAGCTGTGGACAGTCCATATTTTTAGGAGATAAACTTCCTTTAAACGGTGATTTATTTATACCTGAACCTGTTGGAAGATTAATTCGCCGTGCAAAAGTAAAGCATGTTAATGGTAAAACAGTTTTAAGCAACCCTTATGAAGAAACAGAATTTTTAGCCTCTACAGACTCTAACTTTAGACCTGTTGATACAAAAACAGGACCTGATGGTTGTTTATACATTGTAGACATGTATCGCGGCATTATTCAAGAAGGGAATTGGACCAGAAAAGGAAGTTTTTTACGTCCTGTTATAGAAAAAATGGGCTTTGATAAGAATATTGGAAAAGGTAGAATATATAGAATTGTACATGACGAAATTAAACCAGCTAAAAAAGAGCAGCTTCTTAATAAAACACCAAAGCAACTTTTATCTTATTTAGGCCATGAAAATGGATGGCATAGAATTCATGCTCAAAAATTATTAATATTAAAGGGTGATAAATCTATAAATTCTGCATTAAATAAAATATTAAGTGACAACAAAAAACCACTAGCCAGATTACATGCTTTATGGACATTAGAAGGTTTGGATTCTGCAAATGAAACTATTCTTATAAATACCCTAAAAGATGAAGATAGTAGAGTAAAACAAGCTGCATTAAGAATAAGTGAAGCTTTTTTAAAGAAAGGAAATGTACAAATTTTAAATGCTATGGCAAATTTAAAAAGCGATACCGATATTGAAATCCCTATACAAATTATTAGATCCTTTGGTACTAATAAGACTAAAGAAACAAAAGCTGTAATTAAAGAAATAATGGAAATGCACCCACAAAATGAAGTTGTTTCCATTATTGGTAAGGAAAATCTAAAAGAAGTACCTCCTATCATTGAACAACTTAAAAAGAAACACATTTTAAAAAGTAGCGGTCATAAAAAAGCTATTATTGAAGGATATAAAAATTTTAATAGTATTTGCGCCGCTTGTCATGGTAAAGACGGAGAAGGTATTGAAGGTTTAGCTCCCTCACTTGTAGGATCTCCACGTGTAATTGGTAGTCAAGAAATTATTACAAAAATTTTGCTTAATGGTTTAACAGGTCCAATTGACGGAAAAGAATACTCTGGAGTTATGGTTGGTATGAAACATCAAGATAATAAATGGCTATCTGATGTGTTAACTTATATACGATCAGACCTTAATAATGCCAACCCTATTATGGAATGGAAACTAAATGTAATTAGAAATAAAATGTCTTCTGAGGAAAGGAATAGAGACTCTTACTGGACTATCAATGAACTATATAAAAAGAAGAAGAAATAGACTGTTTTAAAAAAATTGTAAAAAAGCCCACAAATAAATTGTGGGCTTTTTTATGCCTTTATTTTTTCAAAAAAGAAGTAGAAACCCGTCTATTCTGTATACAAAATACATTTTAATATATTAAATTCGTCTTACTAACTAAACATTATAATATTTTATGAAAAACTCTATTAAAACAAGCACATACTCCTATTTGTTTATTGGATTTACCTTTTTGTTTGTTAATCTTATTTTTTCTCAAGACCCAAATGTCTCTATTAAAGGAGAATTGAAAAAGTGGCATAAAGTAACTTTAGAATTCCAAGGTCCAGAAACATCTGAAAATGCAGAAAACAATCCATTTTTAAACTATAAACTAGATGTAACTTTTAAACATAGTATATCTGGAAAAACATATATTATCCCTGGATATTACGCCACTGATGGTAACGCTGGAAATACTGGTGCAGAATCAGGAAATATATGGAAAGTACATTTTTCTCCAGATGAAACTGGAGAATGGAAATATTCTGTTCGATTTGTCAAAGGAAAGTGGGCAGCTATTAGAGTTTCTAATAAGCTAAAATCTGCTGGATATATTCATAAAAAATCTGGTTTTTTTAATATAGAAGCCACAGATAAAACTGGTCTTGACTTTAGAGGGAAAGGTCGCTTAGATTATGTTGGAGAACGTTACTTGAAATTTGCAGAAACAGGTGAATATTTCCTAAAATGTGGCTCTGACGCTCCAGAAAACTTCTTAGCATATAATGAATTTGATGGAACATTTCATAATGATGGTTTTAAAGATGATTTGGTAAAAACTTGGGAAGCACATGAGAAAGATTGGAAAGAAGGCGATCCAACCTGGAAAAACGGTAAAGGTAAAGACTTAATTGGAGCTGTTAATTATCTAGCATCAAAAGGCATGAATGCTTTTTCTTTTATAACTATGAATATTCAAGGTGATGATAAAAACGTTTTTCCTTATGTAGATTATAAGACTTATGATAGGTTTGATACATCTAAATTAGACCAATGGGAAGTTATATTTGAACATGGTGATAAACTAGGAATGTTTCTTCACTTTAAAACACTAGAAACAGAAAACCAGGGATTACTAGACAATGGGGGGACTGGACTTTATACAAAATTATACTATCGCGAATTAATTGCTAGATTTGGACATCACTTAGCATTAAACTGGAATTTATGCGAAGAAACAGGAGATTGGCAAAACCCACCAACAACATTTCCTGTAGATGTACAAGGACGATTAACTTTAGCAAACTATGTATCTTCTATTGACCCATATAAACACCATATTGTAATTCATAATGGAAATTGGTTTACTGGCGTATACGGAAAGGATAGCAAATTCACAGGAGCTTCTTTACAAACAAACAAAGCAGATTTTAAAAATGTACACAATAGTGTTTTAAGAATTTTAAAAGAGGCTGATGCCGAAGGAAAAACTTGGGCAGTTGCCTGTGACGAACCTGGTGATGCTCAACATTCGTTAGTTCCAGATGCAGACAACCCTGAACATAATAATGCTAGAAAAAATGGTTTATGGGGGGCTGTTATGGCAGGGGCCTGGGGGACCGAATGGTATTTTGGATACAAACACGCTCATTCAGACCTAAGTTGTCAAGATTATAGATCTCGTGATTTGTTTTGGGATCAAGGAAAGATTTGTCTCGACTTTTTTAAAAATAACAATATTGAATTTTGGAATATGAAATCAAATGATGCTTTAATTTCTTCAAAGAATGATTTTGTGCTTGCAAACCCAGGAAATAGTTATGTTATATTTCTTAAAAATGGTAATGAATCAAAGCTAGACTTAGGTAATCACGCTAATAAATACAGAATATTGTGGTATAATCCTAGAACTGGAGGTAAACTACAAAAAGGAAAGATAAAAACAGTTTCTGGTACTGGAAAACAATCTTTAGGCTTCCCTCCTTCTGATAAAGAAAAAGACTGGGTTGTTTATTTAACTAAAAAATAAAGGAATTATTTATTTGAATATCCGTAATTAGGCATAATTATAAAAAAGACTTATTTTAGATAAAAAAATAAGGATGAATATTTTCAGTTTTACAGCCCATTTTGATGGTGAGGAGTCCTGTCGTAATCACTTTAAGGCAGAGCGAGATAAAA
>CALKXS010000074.1 GCA_938003745.1 uncultured Algibacter sp. | reverse complement strand
AATTAAATACGAATGTACTAACCGATATAAATTCAAAAGTATTATTCATGCTGAATTGGTGATAAAACAATATATGAAAAGGTATAATAATGAACGATTACATTCGTCTTTGGACTATAAAACTCCAGCAGAAAAAGAATTAGAAATCAGAGTAAAAAATTATAAAAAAGTGGCTTAGGAATTTATACCAAATTTATTAGGTAGTCCAGAATACAAAAAATGCATACCCAATACCTTATGGAAGCGATATGCTACAATTTATATCGAAGTCCAGGGATAATAGCGTCTAATCTTGAAAAATAAGAGAAAAAGTGGTTGAAAATCATCTTTTTTAAGGCTTATTACAACTAAAAAAGCTTGAAGTATACAAAATGTACATTTAAAAAATCAAATTGCTAATAGCCTAGACCTTTTGCAACGGTCTTGCTATTTTAATAGGTCCATATCCTCTCCACTTGTCTGTCGTAACATTAGCTTGACGACTAATGTGATTAACAAAAATGTATTGTAAGGATTCTGCTAAAAAATCATCTATTTTCATAGCCTACATACGCTTCACTTTTCCATCCTTTTTTGAATCGCCGTTACCGCTTTCTTTTTCTTTACATCATAGCTTCTGCCAGTCTTCTCTTGTTCTCGTCCTCCTAATACAAACTCATCAATATGAAGATCTCTATCCATGGGATTGTTACCGTTTGAATCCATAGCTTCTCTAACTTTTAACATGAAAAGACAAGCAGTTTTTTCTGTTACCACGTAGCGCACACCGATATAACTAGCTGATAGAATCTTGGTAGATATAGCCATTTCATAGCATGTAAAGAATGTTTTTCTAACTCCAAATTTCACCTTATGAAAAAGTGTGTCTACAGTAGCTGATTCTATATAGCGATATATATTACATTGTCTTGCAAAGTCTTTTCGAACTTGATGAGCTATATGGTTATATCTTGTACGCGTATAACCATACTCTGATTTCCTTGAAGCTAAATATTCCTTACAATCTTCATCTGTTTTGAACCGATTAGAGAACTCTAGAAGAGTTTGCCTCTTAAAATATCCATAAAATTATATATTTACTATAAATCAAGGATACGTATTTATTTACTGATCTCTATGAAAAATTATCTACACCTTAATTTCTTAGTTTTTATAGCAGGTTTTATAGCAATTTTAGGAGAATTAATTTCTATTTATACTATTTTTAGAATGTTTGTAGCTTTGGTTTTGATGTTTGTTTATGTTAAGGCAATAAATATTGATATCAAAATTTAGTCTAAAGCTATTCTTAAACTTGCTATTGCAGGAATTATTATAACTCTTCATTGGGTTACCTTTTTTGAACCAATAAAAGCATCAAATATATCTACAGCTTTAGCTATGTTTTTCAACTGGAACTTTCTTCGCTTCCATTATAGAACCTATAATTTATAAACGACCAGTAATATGTTACGAAATTGTTTTTGGAATTGTTGTTGTCCTTGGCGTTTCTGTAATAACACAAAGTGAATTGAAATATTTAAATGGTATTTTATTAGGAATTTCTTCAGTATTCTTTTCATCATTATTTAGTCCTCTTTTGGGAAATGGGTTTTATAAAGATTTTTTATAATAAGTATAACTGATTTAAGATACCTTTTTGTTTTAGGTCTCATATGTACTGCTTATGCTTTTATTGCATCAGTACATGTTATGAGTGTAATTATTTATTAAACAATGTTTTAACCTATAATTTAGAGCCTATTTACGGTATAGCAATGGCTATAATTTTTTTCTAGAAAAAGAAAACATGGGTACAAAGTTTTATTATAGGCTATGATTATTATAGTTACAGTATTTTTAAATGATATTTTAAAAAATGAAAAATAAGAAAGAGAAATAACTATTCTAGTTTATAGTTATTATCTCATTATGATATGATTAAGTCTATTATGTGAAATTTATAACTTTATTTCATTTTGATTTTAAAACTTAAACGGAATAAAATATGTAGTTTTGTAAGCTAACTTAAATGAATTGTAAATTCATATGGAATATTTAGAATTTGAACTTCCTATAAAAGAGCTAGAAGATCAATTACAAAAATGTAAAGTGATAGGCGAGGAGAGCGAAGTAGATGTTACTGAAACATGCGCTCAAATAGAAAAAAAGCTTGCTGTAGCTAAAAAAGATATATGTAAGAATTTAACACCTTGGCAAAGGGTACAATTATCTCGTCACCCTAATAGACCATATACATTAGATTATATCCATGCTATATGTGGAGATAGTTTTTTAGAAATGCATGGTGATCGTAATGTTAAAGATGATAAAGCAATGATTGGTGGTCTTGGTAAAATAGGCAATCAAAGTTATATGTTTATTGGGCAACAAAAAGGATATAATACCAAAACTAGGCAATATAGAAATTTTGGAATGGCAAACCCAGAAGGGTATCGTAAAGCGTTACGCCTTATGAAATCTGCTGAAAAATTTGGAATTCCTGTGGTTACTTTAATAGATACCCCTGGTGCTTATCCTGGTTTAGAAGCTGAAGAACGCGGACAAGGTGAAGCCATTGCTAGGAATATTTTAGAAATGACACGTTTAAAAGTTCCTATTATAGCAATTGTTATAGGTGAAGGAGCTTCGGGTGGTGCATTAGGTATAGGTGTTGGAGACAAAGTAATGATGCTAGAAAATTCATGGTATTCAGTAATTTCTCCAGAAAACTGTTCTTCAATCTTATGGAGAAGTTGGGAGCATAAAGAAAAAGCGGCTAAGGCTCTTAAACTTACTGCTAGTGATGCAAAGAAGATTAAAGTTGTAGACGAAATTATTAAAGAACCTGTTGGAGGCGCTCATAGAGATCGCGAAAAAATATTTTCTACAGTTGGTGATACTATAGCCAAGGCTTACGAAGGCCTAAAAAAATTATCACCAACAGATTTAATTTCTGCACGTATGGATAAATATTTAGATATGGGAGTTTTTAAAGACTAATCCGTTTAAAATCATATCATAGTAAAATCTGAAGTGTCATGCTTCAGATTTTTTTTATGGATATTAACAATATTTCTAAGTTGTTAACAGTTAAATTGTTAACTCTCAGTGAACAACGATAAATAATAAAAGCTTTTTGAATAAGCATATTTAGTTACTTTAGTAGTTATGAAACAACCCGACCAGGTAAAAGGATATAAAGTAGACAAGAGTACGTTGATTAGCCTTGAAAAAGGTAAAATACCACCGCAAGCTATTGATTTAGAAGAGGTTGTTCTTGGGGCAATGATGATTGATAAGAAAGGGGTAGATGAAGTTATTGACATTTTAAGTCCAGAAGCTTTTTATAAAGAAGCTCACAAACATATCTTTGATGCTATATTTCATTTGTTTGAAAATAGTGAGCCAGTCGACTTATTAACCGTTTCAACCCAGTTAAAGAAGAATGCGACCTTAGAATTAGCAGGAGGTGATTTTTATTTGATTGGTCTAACTCAAAAAGTATCTTCTTCTGCACATATTGAGTTTCATGCTCGTATTATTTTACAGAAGTTTATTCAACGTAGTTTAATTAAAATTTCAAGTGAAATTATTGAAGAAGCTTATGATGAAACTAAAGATGTATTTGATTTACTTGATACTGCCGAATCTAAATTATATGAAGTAACCCAAGGAAATATTAAAAAATCTAGTGAAACGGCACAAGATTTAGTAATTCAGGCGAAAAAGAAAATTGAAGAAATTTCGAATAAAGAGGGTTTAAGTGGTATTCCAACAGGATTTAATAAATTAGATAAGTTAACATCTGGTTGGCAACCTTCAGATTTAATTATTATTGCTGCACGTCCAGGTATGGGTAAAACAGCTTTAACATTATCTATGGCCAGAAATATTGCTGTAGATCAAAATATACCAGTTGCCTTTTTCTCTTTAGAGATGGCATCAGTACAATTAATTACACGTTTAATTTCTAGTGAAACAGGACTTTCTTCAGAAAAATTACGTACGGGTAAGTTAGAAAAACACGAGTGGGAACAGTTAAACGTTAAGGTGAAAGGTTTAGAAAAAGCACCTTTGTTTATTGATGATACGCCATCGCTTTCTATTTTTGATTTACGTGCCAAAGCTAGACGTTTATCATCTCAACATGGTATAAAATTAATCATGATTGATTATTTGCAGTTAATGACAGGTGGTAGTAATCATGGAGGAAACCGTGAGCAGGAAATATCGATGATATCTCGAAACTTAAAAGCATTAGCAAAAGAACTAATGGTTCCTGTAATTGCCTTATCTCAATTATCGCGTGCGGTTGAAACCCGTGGAGGAAGTAAAAGGCCTTTACTTTCAGATTTACGTGAATCTGGTGCAATTGAGCAGGATGCCGATATTGTAAGTTTTATTTTCCGTCCAGAATATTATAAAATTGATGAATGGGATGATGATGAACGTTCTCCTACTCAAGGTCAAGCCGAATTTATTATTGCAAAACACAGAAATGGTGGTTTAGAAAATATTAGATTGAAATTCTTAGGACACTTAGGTAAGTTTGATAATTTAGATGATTTTGATTCACCTTTTGATAATGAATTCCATTCAAAAATGAATGCAGCAGCTAATGATGATACGCTAAAAGTTGATGATTTTAAAGCAAGCCCAGACCAAGCTTTTGGTAGTTCATTTAATAATGATGATAATGATGTGCCATTTTAGGCTAATATTGTTATAAAGTTTTTATTTCAATTAACTTTTTAAGTATCTTTCAACATAAATAATTAAAACCTCAGTGCTTTCTTTTGGAGAACGTGCTAAGAAATTATATAAAGTTTATCCTCAAATTGAAAAAGATATTTATCACGTTACTATTTATATTTTTAGGACTAAAAACCTATGCGTCTTACATTCTAGTTCCAATGGATGTAGAAACTCAAAAAAATCATTTAAAAGCTTATGGTATAACATACTGGGTGCTTAATAAACAATTAAAAGTGAAATGGCTCTTAAATTATAGAGGAGGATCTTTTTTATTACCAGATACCGATAAAATTCAGAAAGAATGCCAAATAAGAGGTGTGTCCTTTGAAATTATTTCAAATTCTAATGCCGAAGCTATTTTGCAAGAAATTAGCAGTCCAAATAAAAATAAGGAAGCTGTAGTTCTAGAAAAAGCACCAAAAATAGCAGTATACACACCAAAAGGAAAATTACCATGGGATGATGCAGTAACTATGGTTTTACAATATGCTGAAATTCCATACGAAACCGTTTATGATGAAGAAGTTTTAAACGATGGCTTATTGCTATTTGATTGGTTGCATTTACATCATGAAGATTTTACAGGACAATATGGAAAGTTTTACGGAGCATATAGAGCTACTTCTTGGTACATTGAAGAAAAAAAAAATGCTGAAGCTTTAGCTACTTCGCTCGGGTACAATAAAGTTTCGGATGAAAAAGGTGCTGTTGCTTCCAAAATAAGAGATTATGTTGTTGGTGGCGGATTTATGTTTGCTATGTGTAGTGCTACAGATAGTTTTGACATTGCTTTATCTGCAGAAGGTATTGATATTTGTGAGCCTATGTTTGATGGAGATGGGAGTGATGCGGCTTATCAAAATAAAATTGATTATTCTAAAACATTTGCCTTTAAAGATTACATACTTGAAAGAAGTCCTGCTATTTACGAGTTTTCTTCTATTGATATGACAAGAAAGCGACAGGTGTCAAAAACTACAGATTATTTTTCTTTAATGGAATTTTCAGCAAAATGGGATCCTATTCCAACCATGTTATGTCAAAATCATACAGCTTTGGTAAAGGGCTTTATGGGTCAAACAACATCTTTCACAAGGGAAGAAATTAAATCGAATGTATTAGTATTGGGAGAAACTAAATCTAATGGAGAAGCAAAATACATTCATGGTATTAAAGGAAAAGGTTTTTTTACTTTTTATGGAGGTCATGATCCTGAAGATTATCAACATAAAGTAGGAGATCCAAAAACAGAACTCGATTTGCACCCTACGTCACCAGGTTATAGATTAATACTTAATAATGTACTATTTCCAGCAGCTAAAAAGAAAAAGCAAAAAACCTAATTAGAGTTTGTTTTTGCTGTTATTAATTGTTCTAAAATAAATTCTACTCCAAATTCATCATTACTTTTAGTCTGATAATTAGCAATATGCTTTACGTTTTCATGAGCATTTTCCATTGCAAAACTATATTTAGCCTGTTTGAGCATATCTAAATCGTTATTATAATCTCCAAAAACAAGAGTTTCTTCTGGTAGAATGTTATAACTGTCTTGAAGCATTTTAATAGCGTGTCCTTTATTTGCTAAATTATCTGAAATATCAACCCAGTTTTTACCAGAAACTTTTACACCATAACTATCATCTAAATCTTTAAAATGAGGATATAAATATGATTCAGAACACGTTCTATGGTACAAAGCTATTTTAATTATTTCTTCACCTATTTCATCAGTAGTGTTTACTTGTTTAAAATTTGGATAAAATTCTATTGAATATCCGTAATTAGGCATAATTATAAAAAAGGCTTATTTTAGATAAAAAAATAAGGATGAATATTTTCAGTTTTACATCCCATTTTGATGGTGAGGAGTCCTGTCGTAATCACTTTAAGGCAGAGCGAGATAAAA
>CALKXS010000073.1 GCA_938003745.1 uncultured Algibacter sp. | reverse complement strand
AAGTTCGAAATATAACAGACGACCATATTTTTCATTCTGATAGAGGTGTGCAATACACTTCCAATACGATGACAGAATTGTTCAGTCAGAATACTAAAATTCAACAAAGTATGAGCAGAAAAGGAAATTGTTGGGATAATGCAGTAGCTGAAGGTTTTTTCAAATCAATTAAATACGAATGTACTAACCGATATAAATTCAAAAGTATTATTCATGCTGAATTGGTGATAAAACAATATATGAAATGGTATAATAATGAACGATTACATTCGTCTTTGGACTACAAAACTCCAGCAGAAAAAGAATTAGAAATCAGAGTAAAAAATTATAAAAGAGTGGCTTAGGAATTTATACCAAATTTATTAGGTAGTCCAGATTGTGGCTTATCAAAATGTGGTTGAAGTTTTAATCTTAAAAGAGGTTAGTTGTAACTAATGCCTCTAATAATCTAGTTTCCCAACGCTTAAATATTGATAATCCTCAAGTTCTGTAATATTATCTATTAATTTAGAACAACCGTTTTTTAATAAGTATATAGAGTCACTATTATCTATAATATGACGATACATGTGGTCGATTATAATTATGGATTTTTTATGCTTTTCTGTTTCAATTAAAACTTTTATGGCATCAATATGTAAAGGGGATAAATGAGAGAATGGCTCATCTAGTAATGTAATTTTACTGTTACTTTTTATAATCAGATAAGCTTCAATTAAACGACGTTTTCCTCCTTATAATTTTTTGAAATTCATTTTTTATAAATTTCAAATTGTTTAAACTATGTAATGAATTCATCCCAATTAATGTGATATAAATCAAAGTTTTTTTTTATTTTTAAACTACTAGGAATAAAATTATGTTGAGGTAAGAATGATACTAGTTTTGTTTGATAAAGTGGTTTTAAAATGGGGTTGTTATCAATTCTAATAAGCTTGTATTTGGGTTTCAAATCACCAAATAATATTTTGAGTAATGATGTTTCTCCACAACCATTACTACCTAATATTTCTGTAACTTTTCCTGTTTCAGTTTTTAGATAAATACTATCTAAAATACGTTTTTCTTTAAAGTAAAGTTCAATATTGTCAATCTCAACTATCATATAAATTCTTGAATGATTAAATGAAAGGGGATTGATAAAGATAAGTCGATTAAATAAAGTATTCTAAATAGTTTGAGAGGAGAAATTCCTAAGTTTTTATAAAATATTAATTTTTTTCTTGCTTCACTTTCATTAATGATGTAGAACAAAAAAATAACGCTCATTAACTTAGCAATTATAAGCGAGATTATACTAAACCCTAATATTAGGAGCAAAACATTTAATCCAAAAGACCATAGAATAAATGATTTGTAAAATGAGAAAATGGGTGATAATATCTTCATAGTAACATTAAGAACGTATTATATTGAATAATATTTTTAACAATCTGGTATTAGTAGTATTTGTAATAGTTCAAAATTCATAAATTATCGTATTTTTGGTTTTCAATAAAAAAGGCAGATGTTAGAGAAATTACAAATAGTAAAGCAGCGTTTTGATGAGGTTAGTGATTTAATTATCCAACCAGATATTATAACAGATCAAAAACGTTATATTCAATTAAATAGAGAGTATAAAGATTTGCGTATCCTTATGGATAAGCGAGAAGAATATATTGAATTTACTAATAATTTAGCTGAAGCCGAAGAAATTATTGCAGATGGAAGTGATGCCGAAATGGTAGATATGGCTAAAATGCAATATGATGAAGCTAAAGAAGGTATTCCTAAATTAGAGGAAGAAATTAGGATGCTTTTAATACCAAAAGATCCAGAAGATTCTAAAAATGCTGTAGTAGAATTGCGTGCTGGTGCAGGAGGAGATGAAGCTAGTATTTTTGCTGGTGATTTATTTAGAATGTATACTAAATATTGCGAAGGTAAAGGCTGGAAAGTAAGTACTGTAGATTTTAGTGAAGGTACTAATGGAGGGTTTAAAGAAATTCAATTTGAAGTAAGCGGAGAAAATGTGTATGGAACGTTAAAGTTTGAAGCTGGCGTACACCGTGTACAACGTGTACCTCAAACAGAAACTCAAGGACGTGTACATACAAGTGCTGCAACATGTATGGTATTTCCTGAAGCTGAAGAATTTGATGTTGAAATTAACCCGAAAGAAGTAAGAATAGATTTTTTCTGTTCTTCTGGTCCAGGAGGTCAATCTGTAAATACAACATATTCTGCAGTTCGTTTAACTCACATTCCAACAGGATTGGTGGCGCAATGTCAAGATCAAAAATCTCAGCATAAAAATAAAGAGAAAGCATTTAAAGTATTACGTTCTCGTTTGTATGAAATGGAATTAGCAAAAAAGAACGCTGCTGATGCTGAAAAACGTGGAAGTATGGTAACTAGTGGAGATAGAAGTGCTAAAATTAGAACTTATAATTACCCACAAGGTCGTGTTACAGATCACAGAATAGGATTAACACTCTATGATTTACAAAACATTGTAAATGGAGATGTTCAAAAAATAATAGACGAATTAATGTTAGCTGAAAACACTGAAAAGTTAAAAGCAAACGATAATGTAATTTAAATTTTAATAGCCTCGTTTTGAGGCTTTTTTTATAGTATGACAACACAAGAGTTAATAGAGCAAATCAAAATAAAAAAATCTTTTTTATGCATCGGTTTAGATGTAGATTTAAATAAAATCCCAGAGCATCTTTTAAAAGAAGAAGATCCTATTTTTGCATTTAATAAGGCGATTATAGACGCTACACACCATTTATGTGTTGCTTATAAGCCAAATACAGCATTTTATGAAGCTTACGGTTTAAAAGGATGGAAATCTTTAGAAAAGACTATTAACTATTTAAATGAAAACTATCCAGAGGTTTATACTATAGCAGATGCTAAACGTGGTGATATTGGTAATACAAGCACTATGTATGCTAAAGCCTTTTTTGAAGATTTAGCTTTTGATAGTGTTACTGTAGCACCATATATGGGTAAAGATTCCGTAGAGCCTTTTTTAGCATTTAAAGATAAACATACTATTATGTTGGCTTTAACATCTAACGCTGGCGCATTTGATTTTCAAACAAAAACAGTAGACGGTAAAGAACTTTATAAACAGGTTTTAGAAACATCAAAGTCTTGGACAAATTCTGAAAACTTGATGTATGTTGTAGGTGCCACCAAAGCAGAATATTTTGCAGAAATAAGAAAAATTATTCCTAATAGCTTTCTTTTAGTTCCAGGAGTTGGAGCGCAAGGAGGAAATTTACAAGATGTTTGTAAGTACGGAATGAGTGATAATATTGGTTTACTTATTAATTCTTCTAGAGGTATTATTTACGCTTCTAAAGAAGAAGGTTTTGCAAATACCGCAGCTTTAAAAGCTGAAGAACTTCAAAAAGAAATGGAACAAATATTGAACAGTAAATCTCAATAAATCTTGTTGTTCTAATGAATTGAGGAATCTGTTATGAAAATTGTTGATCAACTTTATAGAACCTTTAATCTAAAAGAAACTCCTAAACGTATTATTTCTTTAGTGCCTAGTCAAACAGAGTTACTGGTAGATTTAGGTTTAGAGGATTCAATAGTTGGAGTCACTAAGTTCTGTGTCCATCCTGTCTATTTAAGAAAAAATAAAGCTATTGTTGGAGGTACAAAACAAATTCACATAGACAAAATTAAGGCTTTAAATCCTGATATAATTCTTTGCAATAAAGAAGAAAACACTAAGAAGATTGTTGAAGCTTGTGAAGCTATTTGTAATGTGCATGTTTCCGATATTTTTAATATAGAAGACAGTATCGAGTTAATAAATCAATACGGATCAATTTTTAATAAAGAAAAAAACGCTTATTCTATTGTAAATAAAATAAAGAAAGAAATCTCAGGATTCAATGAGTTTCTTATAAAAACTCAGGCTTTTAAAACTGCTTATTTTATTTGGAAAAAACCTTGGATGGTAGCTGGTAATAATACATTCATAAATTATTTATTACAATTAAATAAGTTTGAAAATGTTTTTCAAAATAAAGAACGCTACCCAGAAATAGAATTATCTAAGGATACTATTAATAAGGACGTAGAATTGGTTTTATTATCATCTGAACCATTTCCTTTCACTGAGACTCATGTGGAAGAAGTAAAGATGTATTATCCTAAAGCTAAGATTATTACCGTAGATGGAGAAATGTTTTCTTGGTATGGTTCTAGATTAATAAAAGCTTTTGAATACTTTAAAAGCTTGCATTCAAGCCTTCAGAGTATTCTACCTTATTAACGTCATCAACAAAGTTTGAAATTTTACTTTCTAATTCTTTTAAACTAATTAACTTATTTAAATTTGGTTTAATTTTTCCGACTCTACAAAAATGTGTGTTCATAGTTTCTCTTTTTTATATAAAGTACGGGTTCTTAGGGGATTTAGATGTAAGAATAACGTTAAAGAAATGATAAAAAACCTTAAACATTTACTTGAGACTCATCTCTGTTAAGATATTTTAATCTATTTAATTTATTAAGAAGTTTAATAGCTCTATACTCAGAAATATCACTTAGAGTAGAATCTGTTTGCCTAAAATTATAAGCTTGTTCAATAAGTTGCTTATAGCGTTTGCTAAGTTGATTTTCTTTAGTTTTTATGTTTTTGATAGGATTCATTAATTCTTAAAATAGTGATTCTAAGATACA
This sequence comes from uncultured Algibacter sp., assembly GCA_938003745.1. GTDB lineage: Bacteria > Bacteroidota > Bacteroidia > Flavobacteriales > Flavobacteriaceae > Postechiella. The sequence goes on along the minus strand of CALKXS010000073.1, from coordinate 11,520 downwards.
TTAAAAATTATTGAAATCAAAATAAAATGAGTTATAAGAATTTGATTTATAGTTATTTAATGTGTTTCGGTTAAAAGTAAATAAAAAAAGCCGAATATTCAAATTCGGCTTTTTTTATTTACTATTTTAATTTTTTTTAATCCTGCAAAGCAAAGACCTTTTTTAATAAGTCTGTAGTTCTTGATGATAATTTTGTTCTAATATCTTTTTCTTCTATAGCAATCATAGTATAAACACCTTTAAGAGCTTCTCCTGTAACGTAATCTGTTAAGTCAGGATTTACATCAGAAGTAAAAGGAAGTGTATTGTACTTATTTATTAAATTACTCCATATTTGATCTGCTCCTACTTTTCCAAAAGATTTTTTTATTACGGGATTGAACTTATCGTATAAAGCCGTTTGAGTTTTAGAAGTTAAGTATTGAGTTGCAGCGTCATTATTACCTAATAAAATGTTTTTAGCATCAGCAAACGTTATACCTTTAATAGCATCAACAAAAATTGGAGTAGCTTCTTTAACAGCGTCTTCGGCAGCTCTGTTTAGTACTTTTAATCCTTCGTCTGCTAGTTTACTTAGCCCAATATCTCTTAGTGTTTTGTCTACTTTTTTTAGCTCTTCTGGCAATAATATTTTTACCAAATCATTTTTTAAGAAACCATCCTTTTGAGTCAATTTTGCAACTTGCTTTTCAATTCCTAAATCTAAAGCTTGTCTTAAACCAGAAGCAATTTCTGTATTTCCTATACCGTTTCCTGCTTGCGGTAATTGACTAACTACCTGTTGTAGTTCTGCACAGGCTGTTAAATTAAAAACTAGCACTAATATTAATATTTTTCTAATCATATTTTTTGTTTTTATATCTTTAACAAAGATAGATGTTACATATGAAATTAATCCAATTATTATGCCTAATTAATAGTCTTGCTTTTTTTAAGAATAGAGAGATTAATAGACTAATGGATGAAATGCCACATCCGTTTATAGAAGAGGCTACAAAATTGTTTGAGCAAGAATCAAAACAAACAAAATCAAAAATTTATTTTATACATTTAAATCATAGTAATCCCGCTTTAAAGAATAAACATGTTTTGAAAGACAGTATTCAAAGTTTAGGCTTTAATTTTGCTAAAAAAGGTGATGTTTTTAAACTCTAATTACTTGGTAAGCCTTTATTTTATTGAATAAATGACTACTTTAGCATAGTATTTGTTATTATTAAAATAATTATTAATTATAGGTAGATATAATGAAGTTTAAGAAGTCAATAGTGTTCTTTATAATAGTATTATCTCCGATGTTTTTTTTCGGACAAATAAAATTGTCTAAAGAGATTCAATCGTCAAAAATTGCTCAAAGTGAAGAGAATTCACTTTATTTTATAGATTTTTGGGCGACTTGGTGTGGCCCATGTATACATGCTTCAAAATATTTAGAATCGTTACAAAAACAATTTCCTAACGACTTTTATATTGTTTCTTTAACCCAAGAGAGTCCAGAAGTTATTAATCGTTTTATGGAAAAGCATAAGACAGGTCTAGCTGTTGCCATAGACTATCAAGGGGAGACATTTACTAATAATAATATAAGTAGTTTACCATATGGCGTTTTGTATAATGCTAAAGGTTTAAAGTTATGGGAAGGACATGCGGCAGATTTAAAAGATTATAATATTAGAGAGTTTTTACGAAACAATAAGACAAAAGTTTCATTGTCATCTTTTTTTAAAGTACATAAATATGAAGAAGCGGTTAAAGAAAAAGTGGCAGAGGTAAAAAAAGATTTCACTTATATTCAAAATAATGATATAGAATCTGAATCTACAGAGATTCAAGTTTATGATAAAGCTAACTTTTTAGAGATAAAAGGTTCGCTTCAAGATATTCTTTCATATTCATTAAAGAGTTATAAAGAGCAAATAAAGCTACCAGACCATTTGAATAAATATTATGAAATGAGATTTAAGAAAGGATCTAAGGAATTTTATAATCAGGAAAAATTTATTTTAAGAGCGCTTAAACTTAAAAAAGAAAATGAAGAGAAGCGTGGAGATGTTATATTATTGGATGTTAAAATACCTAATTTTTGGGATACAAAACAAATAGATTGGGGGGAAGATAACCCTAAATATCTAATAGGAGATTCCGATATTAAAGCAGATAATGTTACTTTAGGTGATGTTTCGTATAAATTGGCTAATTTATTAGAAATACCAGTATTATTTTTAAATAGTGAAATCGATGAAGAATTACATGATTGGCAAATTCATTATAAATATTTTAAATTAATGTATTCTAACTTTAATGATTACGGGATAAATATTGAGAAGAAAAGAAGTGTCTATATAGAACATGTTTATAAATCAAAATAGAACAGTTTAAGGTCTACAATAAATTCAATTTTGTAGACTTTTTTTTGCTGTTAATTAATTTATGGTTAGTTTTTATTGAGATTTATAGGCTTTGTTTTAATATGTAATAATATAGATATTAAGAAGAAGTCATATCCAATCAATGATTTAATGGCTGTTAAATAAGTCTTCTGCAATAATTTTAATGTATAATTTGAGTAAGGCTTATATAATAGTATAGTTTATAATATAATAATTATAAGAAGTAAAAAAAAGGACACCATTAGGTGTCCTTTTTAATTTTATTTATAATAATATATTAATTAGTTGTTTATAACTCTAAATTCAGTACGTCTGTTTTTTTGGTGTTGACTTGCAGAACATTCAACGCCGTTAGAACAACGATTTACTAATCTAGATTCTCCGTATCCTTTTCCAGACAATCTACTTCTAGAGATTCCTTTAGATACTAAGTAGTTTACAACAGAGTTTGCACGTTGTTGTGATAAAGACATGTTGAAATCATCATTACCTCTTGAATCTGTGTGAGACATAAGTTCTATGCTTACTGGCTTGCTGTTTAATAATGTTAATAAGTTGTTATCTATAATCTTCTTTGAAGCTGGAGTGATACGAGCACTTCCTGTTTCATAAAATATAGGTAAAACGTTAGCGCTTAATAAACCACAATCAACTTCTTCCCAAGTAGTAATACCACCTTTCTTAGCTAATACAGTTCTAGTAACAGTACTCATCTTAGAAGGTACTTTTACACTAGTTGTAGTTGCAGGATTTACCAGAACTTGACGCTTAATAGTAGAATATGTAGCAGGAATGTCAATTTGATCCATTCTTGCAGGAGTTTTTACAACTCTCTTTTTGTAAGAAGCAGGAACTTGTTTAACTGGAATACTACCAGTTGTAGCATCATTAGCTAAAGTTGTATAGCTTACATCTCTTGATTGAGCAGGGTATTCAACGAAACATGCTACAACACAATCCTCTTTGTTTGGAGAGTCACAAGCAGTTTCCTTGTATTCCCATCCTGAAGTTTTTGGGTATACCTCAAAAGTTCTTGAGCTAGATCCAAAAGTTGCTGGATTAATAGATAAATCTGTTCTTCCTTCTTTTTTAATATAAGGAACACTAACAGTTTCATAAACAGCAGGAACATATACGAATTTTTTAGAAGCTTCAGTTACTAATACGCGTTCTTCTATAGTTTTGTACGTTGCAGGTACTACTTGTAATTTAGTATATGCAGGGTAAACTTCAATAGTTTCTTCAACATCTTTAAATTCATCTTTAGTGATACATTTTACATAGCACTTTCCTGGATCAGGGTTTGCTGGTAAATTTTGAGCTTGAGATACTCCATAGCCTAATAAAAAAGTTAGACCTAATAATAAACGTGTTTTCATAATAAATTAAATTTAGTTAATGGTTACATTTTTTTCCACTGCATGTTTGACACAGCGAAATAAATTAAGTCACAAATTAAAGACTTTTTTTTGTGAATAAAAACTTATTAATTATATGTTAATAATAAAGAGGGTTACTTGCTAAACTTTTATGAAAAAACAACGGTTTTATTATTAAACACCATTACTTTTCTATTTGAATGTAATTTAATTGCATTGGCAAGAACTATTTTTTCTAAATCTCTGCCTTTTGCTATTAAAGATTCAATAGTGTACGTGTGCGATACATGAGCTACATCTTGTTCTATAATAGGTCCTGCATCTAACTCTTCTGTTACATAGTGGCTTGTGGCTCCTATAATTTTCACACCCCTTTTATAAGCAGAATGGTAAGGTTTAGCGCCAACAAATGCTGGTAAAAAAGAGTGATGAATATTAATTATCTTATTAGGATATTTGTTTATTAGTTTTCCTGATATAATTTGCATGTATCTAGCTAAAACAATAAAATCTATTTTATGAGATTTTAAAAGTTTTAACTGTTGTTCTTCAGCTTCAGCTTTAGTGTCTTTAGTTACAGGAATATGATAGAAAGGAATATTGAAATTATCAGCAATTGGTTTTAAATTATTGTGATTACTAATAATAAAAGGAATTTTTAAATTTAGTTCTCCAGAATTATAACGTCCTAACAAATCATATAGACAATGATCATATTTTGAAACAAATAATGCCATCTTTGGTTTGTTTTCCGAAGAATAAATACGCCATTTCATTTCAAATTTATCGGCTAAAGATGTTTTGAAAGAATCTTTAAAATCTTCAGTAGAAAAATTATTTTCTATAAATTCACTTTCTAAACGCATAAAAAATATATCTTGCTCCCTATCGACGTGTTGATCTAAGTAAATAATGTTGCCTTGTTTTTCGGCTATAAAGTTTGTTACAGAAGCAACTATGCCTGATAAATCGTTACAGTGAATTAATATTGTGATTTTATTCATTTTTTTGATTCTATATTTTGGCTAAAAATAGTTTAAAAATATAGAATTGAGATATTTGAGGCTGTTTTTAGATAATCATCTATGAATGATTATTTTTTTTGAGCATTTCATAAATTAGCACCAATAAAAATAAGTTTTTTTAAGAATGATACAAGCATCTCCATATAAGCCAATCCATAAAGTTAGAATTGTAACTGCAGCATCGTTATTTGATGGGCACGATGCGTCTATAAATATTATGAGACGAATTATTCAATCTACTGGGGTTGAGGTTATTCACTTAGGGCATGATAGAAGCGTTGAAGAAGTTGTTAATACAGCTATTCAAGAAGATGTAAATGCAATTTGTTTAACATCTTACCAAGGTGGTCATAATGAGTATTTTAAATATATGTTTGATCTTTTAAAAGAGAGAGAAGCTGGGCATATAAAGATTTTTGGTGGTGGCGGTGGTGTTATTTTGCCTTCCGAAATTAAAGAATTAATGGATTACGGTATTACCCGAATTTATTCCCCAGATGATGGAAGAGAAATGGGATTACAAGGTATGATTAATGATTTGGTTTCTCAATCAGACTTTGCTATAGGTGATGTTTTGAATGTGGATGTAAATAAACTTTCTGAAAAAAAATCAAGAACAATAGCTAGAGTAGTATCTTCTGCAGAAAGCTTTCCAGAAGTAGCAAAAGATACTTTACAAGCTATTCATATAAAAAATAAAACCTCTAAGACACCAGTTTTAGGAATTACAGGTACTGGAGGTGCAGGAAAATCTAGTTTGGTAGATGAGTTGGTTCGTCGTTTTTTAATTGATTTCCCAGAAAAAACAGTCGGACTTGTTTCTGTAGACCCTTCTAAAAGAAAAACAGGAGGCGCTTTACTTGGAGATAGAATAAGAATGAATGCTATAAATTCTTCAAGAGTTTATATGAGAAGTTTAGCAACTAGACAATCTAACTTAGCATTATCAAAATATGTAAATGAAGCTGTAGAGGTTTTAAAAGCAGCTGAATTTGATTTAATTATTTTAGAAACTTCTGGAATAGGACAATCGGATACTGAAATTATAGAGCATAGTGATGTATCCTTATATGTTATGACTCCAGAGTTTGGAGCAGCAACTCAACTTGAAAAGATAGATATGCTAGATTTTGCAGATTTAGTTGCTATAAATAAGTTTGACAAAAGAGGTTCTTTAGATGCTTTACGTGATGTGAAAAAACAATATATGCGTAACAATAATCTTTGGGATGTTGCACAGGAAGATTTACCTGTTTTTGGTACTATAGCATCTCAATTTAACGATCCAGGAATGAATACGCTTTACAAAGCAACAATGGATATGGTTGTTGAAAAAGCAAATGCTGATTTAAAATCGACTTTCGAAATTTCTAAAGAGATGAGCGAAAAGATTTTTGTGATTCCGCCATCTAGAACACGTTATTTATCTGAAATAGCCGAAAGTAATCGTGCTTATGATAAAAAAGCGTTAAATCAATCTTATGTTGCTCAAAAATTATATGGTATTTATAAAACAATTTGCTCTGTTGCAGATATTTTAAACGATTCTGAAAAAACGTATTTAAGTAAGTTTGGGTTAAATCAAGAAGATATAATTAGTACAGTTAAAAATAATGATGATAAAACTTTTTTGGATTTACTGTTTAAAGAATTTGATCGTGTAAAATTAAATTTAGATCCATATAACTGGGAAATTATTACAACTTGGGATGAAAAAGTAAATAGATATAAAAGCCCAATTTATACCTTTAAAGTAAGAGATAAAGAAATTAAAATTGAAACACATTCTGAATCTTTATCACATATTCAAATACCTAAGGTAGCTTTACCAAAATATAGCGCCTGGGGAGATATTTTAAAATGGTGCTTACAAGAAAATGTACCAGGAGAATTTCCATATACCTCAGGTTTATATCCTTTTAAGAGAACAGGAGAAGATCCAGCAAGAATGTTTGCAGGAGAAGGAGGACCTGAACGTACAAATAGGCGCTTTCATTATGTAAGTGCAGGTTTGCCAGCTAAACGATTATCAACAGCGTTTGATAGCGTGACACTTTATGGAAACGATCCAGATTTACGCCCAGATATTTATGGTAAAATTGGTAATGCGGGTGTTTCAATTTGTTGTTTAGATGATGCTAAGAAGCTATATTCTGGTTTTAATTTAGCACATGTCATGACATCTGTTAGTATGACAATTAATGGACCGGCACCAATGTTATTAGGTTTCTTTATGAATGCTGCTATTGACCAGCAATGTGAAATATATATTAAAGAAAACGAATTAGAAAAAGATATAGAGTCAAAAATAAAAGTATTATATAAAGGAAAGGAACGCCCAAAATACAATGCAGAATTACCAGAAAGTAACAATGGTTTAGGATTAATGTTATTAGGTGTAACCGGTGATCAAGTTTTACCTGCAGATGTTTATTTAGATATTAAAACAAAAACCGTTGCACAGGTTAGAGGTACAGTTCAAGCAGATATTTTAAAAGAAGATCAAGCCCAAAACACATGTATTTTTTCTACAGAGTTTGCCTTACGTTTAATGGGAGATGTTCAAGAATACTTTATAAACAATAACGTTCGTAATTTCTATTCGGTTTCTATTTCTGGATATCATATAGCTGAAGCTGGCGCAAACGCAATTACTCAATTGGCATTAACATTATCAAATGGTTTTACTTACGTAGAATATTATTTGAGTAGAGGCATGGATATCAATAAATTTGGTCCAAATTTATCTTTTTTCTTTTCAAATGGTATAGACCCAGAATATGCAGTAATAGGAAGAGTTGCGCGTAAAATTTGGGCAAAAGCCATGAAGCATAAATATGGCGCAAATGCTAGAGCGCAAATGTTAAAATATCATATTCAAACTTCAGGGCGTAGTTTACATGCGCAAGAAATAGATTTTAATGATATTCGTACCACACTTCAAGCCTTATATGCTATTTACGATAATTGTAATTCGCTACACACTAATGCTTATGATGAGGCTATAACAACTCCAACAGAAGAATCTGTACGTCGTGCTATGGCTATTCAACTTATTATAAATAAAGAGTTAGGACTTAATAAAAATGAAAACCCAATACAAGGATCTTTTATTATTGAAGAATTAACCGATCTAGTAGAAGAAGCTGTTTTATTAGAATTTGATAGAATTACAGAACGCGGAGGTGTTTTAGGAGCTATGGAAACCATGTACCAACGTTCTAAAATACAAGAAGAAAGTTTGTATTACGAGACTTTGAAACATAATGGGAAATTTCCTATAGTTGGTGTTAATACGTTTTTAAGTAGTAAAGGTTCCCCAACGGTTATTCCAAAAGAAGTTATTAGAGCTACAGAAGAAGAAAAACAATCACAAATTAATACTTTAGAAAACCTTCATAAATCTCACGATACATCAAAATTACTAAGCGACCTTCAAAATAAAGCTGTTAATAATGAAAATATTTTTGAAGCCTTAATGGATGTTTGTAAAGTATGTTCTTTAGGTGAAATTGCTTCGTCGTTATTCGAAGTAGGAGGGCAGTATCGTAGAAATATGTAAGTTAATTATATTAAGTTTTCATCTTAAAAAATGGAATAATCTTTTAAGATGAAAACTTAAATTTTATTTTTTACGAAAGCTAATAACATTAGACATTGAAAGCTTATCGTTATAAGTTTTGTGTTTTAAATTTAAAGCGTAAGCATCCAAGAACTTTGAAGCTTTTTGAACTTTCTTAATTCACTACGTAAAATAGGTAAAAAGTCCTTTCCGTTGCTATTAGAGCGTTCTAGCCTATAAGAGTTTTTATAAAGTCTATTTGTAAGTCGTCTTAAAGAAGCAATATGTTTATGTTTTTTTTCTGAATAGCGCTCCTTTTCTGCGCTAAGAATTTCTGGTGCTAAAGAGATAGATTGTTGTATAATGTCCCCAGAAAAATAGATGTTCATGTCTTCAGATCCATCTGATTTTAAATCAGATAGGTCGTTACTTAAATACACCGATATATTTTGAGAAAGCGCAAAAATATCTAGTGCTTTCTGGTAAATCGGTAATTCCGATAGGTTTGATGGGGTATTAGTAAACATAATCTTTTTTCAATAGCATTTTCACCAAAATTACTCACAAGAAGTGAAATTCAACTTTTGTTTTTAAAGTAAAAATGTATATTTGCTTTAAATATTAATTATTTTTTGTTATTTTCTTTAAAATGAGTGTTGATTCGATAAATGGTAAAATTTTAAAGTGTTTACAAGAAAATGCAAGGCTTTCTAATGCCGAAATTGGGCGTCGAGTAGGGATTAGCTCTCCTGCGGTTTCAGAGCGTATTAAGAAGATGGAAGATCTTGGTATTATTGAAGGTTATACAACGCTAGTTGCTCCTTTAGAAATTGGTTATCAGCTTAAAGCCATTATTACACTTCGCGCTTTTATGGGGAAATTAAAACCATTTTTAGATAAAGTTAAAACTTATGACGAGGTTATAAATTGCTACAGAATTACTGGTGATGAAAATATTGTAATGGAAGTCGTTTTAAAAAATCAGAAACATTTAGAAATTTTTATTGATCAACTTATTAGTTACGGAGAAACCAAAACACAAATTGTATTGTCTCGTGTTGTAAAACAAAAAGAGATTATCCCAATAAAATAATTTTTTAATTAATTCGCCATGGTGGATTCTTTCTGTTTTATTAGCAGTATATAGTATAATGTGATTCCCGTCTAGATCTTGTAAATGAGCTTTACTCCATAACCAAGGTTTATCTTCTGGCAATTCATAAACGTAATGCCTTTTTGTTGAAGACTTAAAACGAGTTTATCTAAGTTGTCATCTTCAAAATAAATAGTGATTCCATTACCTTTTGAAAGATTTTCTACATTATGAATTGAAAAAGTACTCTGCCCGTTTTGACATTCAAATCTTATATATTTTGGGGTTGCATCTACAATAAGATGCAACCCCAAAGTTTTGTAAAACTCAGTCGCTTTTTCAATATCCAATGATGGAATAGTAACTTGATTTAAATCCATAGAATTTCTTTTTCTTCTTCAGTCTTTTTTTTCTGCTTCTTTTTTGTATTCAAATATTAACCTAAAGCAAATAATATGAATACGCACAACGCAGCTAGTAATGTTATAATATACCAAGTATTATCATAACCTAAATTGTTTACCCTACGCATACCAGCATTATGACCGAAAATATGAGCAATAGAAAATGCTATGGAGTATAAAGTCATATATTCTCCTTGATTCCCCTTTTTGGCACGATCCATAGTAAATGCATTTGAAAAAGGAAAAGTTATCATTTCTCCAAGTGTCATTAAAAGCATACCAATAATTAAAATACCTACCCAGTTTGTAAAACTTAAAACTAAAAAACTCAAGCCTGTAAGTAAAGCTCCAAAAAGTATTAATCCAGTTTTGGTAAACTTTGAGTTTTCTAACCATTTTATTAAAGGCATTTCAATAGCAAAAATTAAAAAACCATTCATACCTGATAAAATACCAATCTCAAGTTTTGTTAAATGATGCACATCTTTGTAATACAAAGGCATTGTAGAAAAGTATTGTAAAAATACTATTCCAAATAACACCATAGCTCCAAGAAAAATTATAAAATTTTTATCTCCATATGCAGATTTAGGGTTTTTAGTCACAACATCATCCTGTATTTTTGCTTTTTTAGGATTTAAAACATTAATTAAAATCAGTGTTGCTATAATACATGTAATTCCATCTGCGCAAAATAAACCGCCATAACTAAGGTTGGTAATAATAACACCACCAACAGCAGAAAAACCTAGGTTTATAGCAAGCATAATTAATGTAACAGATCGTATTTTGTTTTCAGGTTTGCTATAAGCGCTTAAGGCTACAAACATAGCAGGCCGAAACATATCTGCCACCACCATAACTAGAAAAATACCAAAACAAAATGATACAAATGTGGTTAAAAATTGAAGTGCTATAAATAATAATCCAGTAAGCATTAAGCTAACTGCCATAACTTTATAATAGCCAATTTTATCTGTGAGTTTACCTCCTAACCAAGAACCAATTACAGATCCTAAACCAAAGGCGCTCATAATCCATCCTACATCACTTAAAGTAAAATAAAGACTCTTTGTTAGGTATAACGATAAAAATGGAATGACCATGGTGCCAGCCCTATTTATTAGAGTGATTAAAGATAACCACCATACTTCGTTTGATAAGCCTTTAAAAGTGTTTAAGTAATTGTTGAATAGTTTTTGCATGATTTCTAAATGTTCAAGTTTCTGTTTTCAAATGATTGGGTTTAGTTAAAAGTCCAGACCAGACTAAAAAGGAAAAGTCCGACTGTGAAGTCGGACTTTTTAATATTGTTATATGTTATACTCGTATCACCACAATATATTATAAGTCCAACTTCCTCTTTGTAAACAAGAAGTCCATTGTTTTTTATAAATTGTGACGTTACTACGCATTTCTTTTTATTTTGTTTTTGAATATCCGTAATTAGACATAATTATAAAAAAGACTTATTTTAGATAAAAAAATAAGGATGAATATTTTCAGTTTTATAGCCCATTTTGATGGTGAGGAGTCCTGTCGTAATCACTTAAAGGCAGAGCGAGATAAAATAGGAGTTGTCTGTAAAAGATGTGCTCACGATAGTCATTATTGGATAAAAAGTAAATGGAGTTATGAGTGTAAAAGATGCCGAAGTAGAACCTCGT
>CALKXS010000072.1 GCA_938003745.1 uncultured Algibacter sp. | reverse complement strand
TCAGGAGTCCATTGTGATAAAAGTCCTTTAAATACATAAAATCTAAGTTTTTTATAGGATGATATTTTGTCAAGGTTTCTTTTGTTGGTATAGTCATCTTTGGTACACCAATCAGCTATTTTAGCATCATATTTTCCTTGTTCACATACAAACCATTTATTGATTCCTCTAGAGATTGTAGAACGAGATCTGTTAAGTTTTTTAGCGATGTAAGCTTTGGATTTATCTTCGTTTAAAAGTGTCTCAATTTTGATTCTTTCACCAAGAGAAATCCGTCTATGTTTTTTACTCATATTACAAATCTATTTAATTTTAGATTTGTTGCGTTAAGTTATTGATTATATAATAGTTAGCTTTCATTATTTTGACTGCCCTAGGTCTAGACACGTAATACCCTCGTTTTCTAACTCAATTTTTATTCTTGGAGAACCATAGCTTTCAAAACACTTTTCAAAAATATCTTTAATATGTATTGATATCAACTGGTTTTCTAACCAGACCTTTTGAAGGTCTTGACTTTAAACCAGTTATAATAACCACTTTTATTTACTCCTAACGTTTTACACATCCTCTCAACTGAAAATTTAAACTTATGCTGTTTTATAAATATAAATCTTACTTGTCGCTCTTGAAGAAGATGCTAACCGTCTTTTTTAATATTTCATTCTCTATAGAAATATCTTCTAATTGTTTCTTTAATGCTACTATTTCTTTTTGATCGACTGTTAATTTTGTTTTACCACGACCTAGAGAACTATTCTTTCCATACGTGTTTGGTTTTTTTACCAACGATGTAAAACATAATGATGGAATATCTAGTTCTTCACATATTTGTTTAACATTGTTTCTAAGAAAGCTTAATTCTACAGCCTTTTGTTTAAATGACTGACTGTAATTTCTATATCGTTTTTTCATAATTCAAAGTTAAATTATGTAGCAACAATTCTCTCAACTTTATGTCCAGTCTAATATAGTAAGTCCATCATTCAATTGATCGTTTGATTAAAATTGTTAAAAAGGAAATAAAGAATTTACCACCAAAGTGCAAAGAAGTCTTTTTATTAAGAAAAGAAGAAGGGCTCACTAATATAGAAATAACGGAATACAAAGAAATCTCTATTAAATCTGTAGAAGCACGTATAACAAAGGCTTTTTCCATTCTACATCAATCTGTTGGTGATAAAATGAACGGTGTCTTATTTTTGATTTTTGGAAAACAAAAAAGCCTTTAATTATTTAATAATTAAAGGCTTTTCTTAGAGTAAAAGGTATTTTAAACTAAGTTATTTTCAACTAAATATTCTGCAATTTGTACTGTGTTTGTTGCAGCTCCTTTACGTAAGTTATCGGCAACAATCCACATGTTTAATGTATTAGGCTGTGTCTCGTCTCTACGTAAACGCCCTACAAATACTTCATCTTTATCATGCGCATGAATTGGCATTGGATATGTGTTTGTATCTGTATTGTCTTGTAAAACTACACCTGGAGTTTCGCTTAACATTTTACGTATTTCAGATAAATCAAAATCGTTTTCAAACTCAACATTTACAGATTCTGAATGTCCTCCAGCTGTTGGAATTCTAACAGCAGTAGCACTTACAGAAAACGTACGGTCGTTAAATATTTTTTGAGGCTCTCTAGCTAATTTCATTTCCTCTTTTGTATAGCCATTTTCTAAGAAAACATCACAGTGAGGTAATGCGTTTCTACCAATTGGGTAAGGGTATGCCATTTCACCTTCTATACCAGCAATTTCGTTTTCTAATTGGCGTACGGCTTTAATACCTGTACCAGAAACAGATTGGTAAGTTGAAACAACAACACGTTTCATTTTATATGCTTTATGTAAAGGAGCTAATGCCATAACCATTTGTATGGTAGAGCAGTTAGGATTTGCTATAATTTTATCTTCTTTAGTTAATTCGTTTGCGTTAATTTCTGGAACAACTAATTTTTTGGTAGGATCCATTCTCCATGCAGAAGAGTTATCTACAACAGTAGTACCTGCTTCGGCAAATTTTGGTGCCCATTCTACCGATGTATCACCACCTGCAGAAAATATAGCAATATCAGGTTTTGCTGCAACTGCGTCTGCTAAACCAATAATTGTGTGCTCTTCGTTTTTGTACGTTAGTTTTTTTCCAACAGAACGTTCAGAAGCTACCAATAATAATTCGGTAACTGGAAAATTACGTTCGGCTAATACTTTTAACATCACTTCGCCAACCATACCAGTGGCTCCAACTACAGCTATTTTCATTTTTTTATTTTTAGTAATTCTTAATGAGAAGGCAAAATTAGGTATTAATTCTATTTTACAAATTAAAAAAGCCCTCATTTTCATAAAATAAGGGCTTTTTAACAACAAATAACACGTTGTTATATAATTAACATATTGTTATTTTTTTAATAAATCTCTAATTTCTGCAAGTAAATCTTCTTGAGATGGTCCTGCTGGAGCTGGAGCTTCAACTGGTTTTTTAGTTTTGTTATATGCTTTCACTATTAAGAACATCACTAAACCTACAATTACTAAATTAACAATAGTGTTAATCCATGCTCCATACATAATAGCATTTTCTGCAGTAGTTACAGCCCCTTCAGCACTTACAACGGCTTCTGTTAAAATGATTTTCATGTTAGCAAAATCAGTTCCCCCTGTGAAGTGACCAACAACAGGCATTACTATGTTGTCTACAAATCCTTTTACAACACCTCCAATAGCACCTGCCATGATAACAGCAACAGCAAATTCTATAACATTACCGCCTGTGATAAACTCTTTAAATTCTTTAAGCATAATTTTAATTTTGTTAGTTAATGGTTATTTGACCCCAATATAGTTAAAAAAGTCACAATTATGAAAAGTAAAATAAATTTAAGATGTAAGAATACATCGTTTTACACGTTGAGAAATACCAGTAATAAGCTCGTAAGAAATGGTATTGGCTGCAATAGCCAAATCTTCGGCAGTTGTATGAGAGTCAAAAACAATAACCTCATCACCTTCGGTACAATCAATGTTTGTAATATCTACCATAATCATGTCCATACACACATTTCCAATAATGGCTGCTTTCATATTGTTTATAATAACATATCCTTTCTCGTTACCATACTGTCTTCTAATGCCATCGGCATGACCAATAGGTAAAGTAGCTGTTTTTTGCACAGAATTACTTTTAAATGCTCTATTATAACCAACAGAATCTCCTTTTTCTATATGATGAATTTGAGAAATAATTGTTTTTAAAGTCCCTATGGGAATTAAGTTTTTGTTTTCTTTTTCAGAATTACCAAAACCGTATAAACCAATACCACTCCTTACCATATCTAAATGTGCTTCGGGGTAGTTTAATATTCCTGATGTATTGCAAAGATGAAGCATAGGTTTAAATCCGGCTTGTTTTTCAAAGGTATCTGCTATAGATTTAAACGTGTTAATTTGATTTAAAGTAAACGTTTTTTCATCCAAATCTTCACTTGCTGCTAAATGAGAAAATAATGATTTCACTTCTACAGTGTCAGACGTATTTATTGTAGAAATAATAGTTTCAATATCTTTTTCTAGAAACCCCAAGCGGTTTAAACCACTATTAAACTTAATGTGAATGGGATAGTTGTTTGTTTTTTCCGCGGAAGCGCTATTTATAAACGCCTCTAAAGTTCTAAAACTATATAAGCTGGGTTCTAAATTATACTCAATTAAAGTTTTAAAACCGTTTACTTGTGGGTGTAAAACCAAAATGGGTTTTGTGATTCCAGACTGTCTTAACGCAATACCTTCGTTTACGTAGGCTACAGCAAAGTAGTCTGCATCTAACTTTTCTAAATAGTTGGCTATCTCAGAAGCTTCGTTACCGTAAGCAAAAGCTTTAACAACTGCTAAAAATTTAGTGTTGTTTTTAAGTTTAGATTTTAGGTGATTAAAATTATGTTTTAAAGCCTTTAAATCTATTTCTAGAACCGTTTCATTAGCTTGTGGCATTGGAATCGTTAGATTTATTAGGAAGCTCTTCGGGCGCGTTAACTTTCATTTTACGCACCTTATCTTTAGAAATTGCTTTGTAATAAGCAGCTCTACTAAGTGGTTCATATCCATCAACCTCACCTAAAAGAACTATGCTATCACTTTTAGCTTTTCTATAACTGTATTGGGCTAAATTTCCTGTGCGTGTACATACGGCATGTACTTTTGTAACATACTCTGCTGTTGCCATAAGGTTGGGCATTGGGCCAAAAGGATTGCCTTTAAAATCCATGTCTAATCCAGCAACTACAACACGTACGCCCTTGTTTGCTAGGTCATTACAAACACGAACAATTTCGCCATCAAAAAATTGAGCTTCATCGATACCAACCACATCACAACCGTCTGCTAAAATAGGAATATTGGCAGCTGCAGGAACAGGTGTAGAACGAATTTCATTAGAGTCATGAGACACGACCATATCTTCGTCGTAACGTGTATCTATTGCAGGTTTAAATATTTCTACTCTTTGCTTTGCAAACTGAGCACGTTTAAGCCTACGAATTAATTCTTCCGTCTTTCCAGAAAACATAGAGCCACAAATAACTTCTATCCATCCAAATTGTTCTTTCTGATTTACTGTATTTTCAAGAAACATTTTGTAATTTTAACACTAAAATAAAGCTAATAACCTTTTGTATAAAGGTGGAGCAAATTTATTAAAAAACAAAAGTCTAATCAGCATTAATTTAAAATAAAATAGAATGAAGAAGAAGTTAGAGTCTGAGCTAATTAGTATTGCCCACCGAATTCTTAAGCTAAAAGGAAAGGAAGATGTTGTTAAAATGCACACTGAAGTAAAAGAGTTATTCGAGACCCTTTCTGTTTTAAAATTTGCTCACGAAAACTTTGAAGGCGATATGCCAACAATAGGTAATGACTCATCGTTTTTTGGAATGTTAGACACTGCTTTTAATAATAAAGTAAGTGATAATATTGAAGTTGAAGATAAAATTTATGTTAACCTTGATGAGTCTGAAGAAGATGAAATCACTGAGCCTTTAATGGAAACTATTAAAGATATGGTAGCGCAAATGCCCGATGAAACTCGACAAGTAGATGATATGTTAGATGAGGTTTTACCTAAAAAAGAATATCACAAAAACAATTTAGAAAATTTAACTTCTGGATTTAAAGACATGCCTGTTTTTGAGCCTGTTGCTAAAAGTGATATGACTAGCGAAAAAAAATCTTTAAATGATGTTTTAAAAGTAGGTGGATTAAAAATTGGACTGAATGATAAAATAGCATTTATCAAACATTTGTTTGATGGACAAAATGAAGATTATGATCGTGTTTTATCACAATTAAATACATTTCTTAATTACAAAAATGCTAAGGCGTTTATTGAAGATATTGTTAAGCCAGATTATAATAACTGGTCTGGTAAAGAAGAGTTTGAAGAACGTTTTATGGAAATTATAGAAAGTAAATTTAATTAGTATTTGGGTGTTTCCACGCAAAAAAGCGTGGTCGTGCTTTATCCGTTGGTTAATATTTTCTATTATTAAACTTATGAATATAAATATTTCCGCTATATCTTTTTATAATAGTGTCCCTAAGAGAAATACTCTGTGTTGACTTAACTATGTTTAGGTCTTAATTAAGTATTATTGCATTTAATTTTAAAAAGGTTAAGAATATCAACAGTTATTCGAACGGCTGCAATCACTAACACAAACATGAGCAAACTTTATATTGTACCAACACCTATAGGAAATTTAAAAGACATGACTTTTAGAGCTATTGAAGTTTTAAAAGAAGTCGATTTAATTCTAGCCGAAGACACCAGAACATCTGGTAAGTTTTTAAAGCACTATGAAATAAAAACACATATGCAATCTCACCATATGCATAACGAGCATAAAATAGTTGAGAATATTATTCAAAGAATTAAGGCAGGAACAGATGTTGCTTTAATAAGTGATGCAGGAACACCAGCAATTTCAGACCCTGGTTTCTTACTTACACGTGCCTGTATAGAGCATAATATAGAAGTAGATTGTTTACCAGGAGCAACCGCTTTTGTGCCAGCATTAGTAAATTCTGGTTTGCCAAATGACAAATTTGTGTTTGAAGGTTTTTTACCTGTTAAGAAGGGTAGGCAAACACGACTATTATTATTAGCTGAAGAAAATAGAACTATAATTTTTTATGAAAGTCCGCATAAATTAGTAAAAACCTTAGGGCATTTTTGCGAGTATTTTGGAGAAGATAGGCAAGTTTCGGTATCGCGAGAACTTACCAAACTGTTTGAAGAAACCATACGAGGAACAGCAAAAGAAGTATTAGAATATTATACCAATAAACCACCCAAAGGGGAAATTGTTATTGTTGTTGGAGGGAAACCAATTACAGGGCGTTTAAAAAAACAATAGGGTTACCCATTTAGATCTCATTTAGTTGAATTTGCTTGAATGTAATGGGCTTTTTCAAGACAAATCGCTCAATTATTTTATCTAGAATGGAAGTTCTATGGTTTCTTCTATTGAATTTAAAAAAATATTCGTCAATATATTTTTGAAGATGTTCTCTATTACAATATGAATGTACGCCTCTAAGCCAAT
>CALKXS010000071.1 GCA_938003745.1 uncultured Algibacter sp. | reverse complement strand
AAAGTTTAAAAACTGAATGGGTGTATAAACACAAATACAATTATAGCTCACAAGCTGAATTATCAATCTTTTCTTGGATTCAAACTTGGTACAATAAAAGAAGAATACACTCAACTTTAGGATATAAAACTATTAACGAATCTAAAACAAAAATGTATAAACAAAATATAGCTGCTTAAATCTCGCAATTAATTGTCCAACTTTTTGTTGCAAGTCCAGAGAGTCTTAATACTATGTATGGCTATCTTCAAAAGGTGAAAGGAGTTAAAAAACCAACAAAGCAGTTTAAAGGAGGTAGTGTGTCTATTCAGGCAAGTTATAAAAATGGTGCAGATAATTTATGGCAATCAATTCCTGCCGATGCTCGAAAAGGTTTTAAATTGGTAGAGATAACCGATAATACTATTCTGTTGCAATTAAAGCAAATTGCAGATAAAAAATAGGTTAAATATTATTTAGTTAAATTGAGTGTTCTTAAAATAAACATGTTAATTTTGGCATGTGCAATATTTTATAGATGTTATAATTCCAATCCCTCTAAAAAAACTATTCACTTATAGTGTAACAGTTTTTGAAGCTGAGTTTTTAAAACGCGGCATGCGTGTAGCTGTACCTTTTGGAAAGTCTAAAGTGTATACAGGAATTGTTTTTGAAATTCATAATAATGCACCTACGGCCTATGAAGCGAAAGATATTCAGCAAATTTTAGATGAAACACCTGTGGTAAACGAGATTCAATTAAATGTTTGGCAATGGATTTCTAATTATTATATGTGTACGTTGGGAAATGTCATGCGTGCTGCTTTACCAAGCGCATTTATTTTAGAAAGTGAAACTACAATTTTAAAGAATAATGAAAGCTCTATTGATGAATCTCAATTGAAAGATGATGAGTTTTTAGTTTACGATGCATTACATCATCAATCTTCTTTAAAGATTCATGATATTGTAAATATTTTAGATAAGAATAACGTTATTTCTGTAATTAATAGGTTGTTAGATAAAGATGCTATTCTAGTTGAAGAAGAGATTTACGAGAAGTATAAGCCAAAATTAGTACGTTATGTTAAGCTACATACAAGTTTTTCAGCTGAAGCTTCTTTACATCAATTATTAGATGATTTAAGTAGAGCACCAAAACAACGGAATGTAATTATGACATTGTTTTCGGTTTCTGCAAAAACAAAGAAGCCTATTAAAGTTACAGATTTAGTAAGTGAAAGTGGTGTATCATCATCATCATCTATAATAAAATCATTAATTACTAAAGGAATTCTTGAAGAATATCATATTCAAACAGATCGGGTTCAATATTCTGGAGAAGAAAATAAAGCTAGTAAGAAACTTAATGAATTTCAGGAAAAAGCCCTAACGGAAATAAAAACATCATTTGAAACTTTTAATACAACATTATTACATGGCGTAACGTCTTCTGGAAAGACAGAGGTTTATGTTAAGTTAATAGAAGATGTTTTAAATGAAGGTAAACAGGTATTGTATTTGTTGCCAGAAATAGGTTTGACAACTCAATTAATAACACGACTTCAAAATTACTTTGGAGAGAAAGTGGCTGTTTTTCATTCTAAATACTCCTCACATGAACGAGTTGAGGTTTGGAATCATGTTTTGAAAAATTCCGCGAAAGGGCAAATAGTTTTAGGAGCACGTTCTTCTATATTTTTACCATTTAATAATTTAGGGTTGATAATTGTTGATGAAGAGCATGAACAATCTTTTAAACAATTTGATCCTGCACCAAGATATCATGCTAGAGATACTGCGGTGGTTTTGGCGCATATGCATCAAGCAAAAATACTTTTAGGATCTGCAACTCCTAGTTTGGAGAGTTATTTTAATGCGAAGCAAAATAAATATGGTTTTGTTGAAATAAAGCAACGATATAACAACGTTTTGATGCCAGATATTGAACTAGTTGATATTAAAGAAAAGCATAGAAAGAAGCGAATGAGAGGGCATTTTAGCGATAGACTTATCGAGGAAATGACAGAAACACTAATAGAAGGGCAGCAAATTATTTTATTTCAAAATAGACGTGGTTTTTCGCCAATAACAGAGTGTAATACCTGTGGGAATTCACCCCAGTGCCCTAATTGTGATGTAAGTTTAACTTATCATCAATATAGAAAACAATTGCGTTGTCATTACTGTGGCTATGTGGCTGCTATGATAAAAAAATGTATGGCTTGCGGAAGTTCAGAATTGGATAATAAAGGTTTTGGAACAGAGCAGATTGAAGAAGAGGTGAAGTTGTTATTTCCAGAGCATAATGTTGGACGTATGGATTTGGATACAACTCGAGGGAAATACGGTTACGAAAAAATCATTACATCTTTTGAACAAAAAGAAGTTGATATTTTAGTGGGTACACAAATGCTTACTAAAGGATTAGATTTTAGAAACGTCAAATTAGTTGGTGTAATGAATGCTGATAATATGCTGAATTTTCCAGATTTTAGAGCACATGAGCGTAGTTTTCAATTAATGCTTCAAGTGTCGGGTAGGGCAGGACGAACAGATAAACGTGGTAAGGTGTTAATACAAACTTACAATCCGAATCATAATATATTGCAACAGGTATCTACAAATAATTATGTAGAGATGTTCAAAGAACAAATGGATGAGCGTCATAATTTTAAATATCCGCCAATTTATAAGCAAATAAAAATCACACTTAAACATAAAGATTACAATAGAGTAGAGGTGGCTTCAGATTGGTTGGCCAAATCTTTAAGACAGTTTTTTAAAGAAAACGTTCTTGGTCCAGAATTTCCACCAATTGCTAGAATAAGAAATCAATTTCATAAGAATATTTTAATAAAAATTCCTAAACAACAATCTTTATCAAAAACAAAAGAAGCTATTATTAAGGTTAATAACAGCTTCTATAGTATAAAAGATTTTCGGTCTGTTAGAATAATTTTAAATGTTGATAACTTTTAATTTAGTGGTTGGCTAAATATTATATGTTATTTAAGGCGTCAACCAATTGAGTTTTCTTATTTCTACTTAAAGGAATTTCGTAAGCTCCAACTTCAACGTTTTTGCTGTTAAATCTATCAATTTTATCAAGATTAACAATATAAGATTTATGAATTCTTAAGAATTTACCTTCTGGTAATTCAGCTTCAAAAGATTTCATAGTAGATAAAACTACTAAGCTACTATCTTCAGTAACTAGTTTTACGTAATCGCCAAGAGCTTCAATCCATTTAATATCCTTAATATATACTTTGCGTTTTTTAAGGTTACTCTTTACAAAAATATACTCACCTTCTTCTTCATTAAAATCAAGAGTTAATTTATGTTGCTCAAGAGCTTTTGTTACAGAAGTGTTAAAACGATCTCTAGTAATTGGTTTATGTAAGTAATCCGTTGCATCATAGTTAAATGCTTTAAAAGCATATTCTGTTTTACCAGTTACAAAAATAATTTGAGGTTTGTTGTTTAATACATCTAATAATTCAAATCCATTCAATACTGGCATTTCAATATCTAAGAAGATTAGGTCTACTTGATGTGTGTTTAATCCATTTTTGGTTTCTAGTGCACTACTGTATTCTGCAATTAAATTTAAAGACGGATGATTCTCTACTAGTTTAACAATAGATAGCCTTTGTATTGCTGAGTCGTCTACTACTACACAGTTTAATGTCATAACATTTTCGTATTATTTCGGTTAAGATATCGACAATATTACAATAAATTCCGCTAAAAACCAAATTTCATCGTTTAAGTGTGTTTTTAACACATTATTAACCTTTTAAAAATACTTCAAATTTAATCTATTAATAATAGTTGACTATTTAATGAAAATATTTATCTTCGCAGCCAATTTATTAACAATAAAATAGATTTTTATGAATCATTATGAAACTGTTTTCATCTTAAATCCCGTTTTATCTGAGGATCAGATAAAGGAAACAGTAAAGAAATACGAAGATTTTCTTGTTTCTAACGGCGCTAAGATGGTATCAAAAGAAGATTGGGGACTAAAGAAATTAGCTTACCCAATTCAAAACAAAAAAAGTGGATTTTATCACTTGTTTGAGTATCAGGTTGCTGGTGAGGTAATTAGCCCGTTAGAGGTTGAGTTTAGACGTGATGAGCGTTTTATGCGTCATTTAACAGTATCTTTAGATAAGCATGCTGTATCTTGGGCAGAGAGAAGAAGAGTTAAACTTAAACAAAAGGCTTAATTATGTCATCAATAGAACAACAATCTAAAGGTAAAAAAGACGGAGAAATTAGATATTTAACTCCACTTAATATCGAAACAAATAAGCAAAAGAAATATTGTCGTTTCAAAAAGTCTGGCATCAAGTATGTAGATTATAAAGATGCAGACTGGTTATTAAGATTTGTTAACGAACAAGGTAAAATTTTACCAAGACGTTTAACAGGAACTTCATTAAAGTATCAAAGAAAAGTGTCTGTAGCAGTAAAAAGAGCACGTCACTTAGCTTTAATGCCATATGTAGCAGATTTATTAAAATAAAATACCGATAACAATGGAACTTATATTAAAACAAGACGTTGATAATTTAGGATTTAAAGACGATGTTGTAACGGTTAAGAACGGTTATGGTAGAAACTTTTTAATTCCTCAAGGAGAAGCAATTATTGCTACACCTTCTGCTAAGAAAATATTAGCTGAGAACTTGAAGCAAAGAGCTTTTAAAGAAAAGAAAATAATTGGTGATGCTAATGTGATTGCTGACGCAATAAAAGCATTAGAAATCAAAATACCAGCAAAGGTAGGTGCTGGAGATAAATTATTTGGTTCTGTAAATAATATTGATGTAGCCGCAGCTTTAGAAAAAGCAGGTCAAGCTATTGATAAAAAATTTATTACAGTAACAACAGTTAAGAGAACGGGTAAATATACGGCAGTAGTACGTTTGCACAGAGAAGTATCTGTAGATTTAGATTTTGAAGTTATTGCACAAGCTGGATAAGTTAATAAATCTTATAAATAAGGTAAAGCCACTCGAAAGAGTGGCTTTTTCGGTTTATTGGCGTTCTCGCAAGTAACTACCTCAAACATTAAAGGTCTTATTTTAGACGGAAGTTCAGTTTCTTTACCTAGAGTAAATATTGTAGCAGTCTACACGCCTACGGGAACAAAGCATGGAGTAGTATCAAACTTTGATGGAACACGTTTGCTTACTATTTATAGATTTCAAGCTGATTTTACTAGATTAGAGCCAACTGTAAGTGGAGGTTATTTTAGAGGTCGTAATGATTAATTTAATAATTTTTATTGAATTAATCATTTAAATTCTGTATTTTAAAGCCTTTAAAATGAATAACATGGATAATTTTGAATGTCAAAGTATACTAAACTTTATAAAAGAACTACCCAATGATGAAGCATGTAAAGCATATTTGTCAAAAATAAAATGGTCAGGCGGTTTTACATGTTCAAAATGCGGTCATGATAAAGGTTGTGAGAAATC
>CALKXS010000070.1 GCA_938003745.1 uncultured Algibacter sp. | reverse complement strand
ATTTCTATTGCCTTTTGAATAAAAATGCTAAAATCTTCTAAATTGACGAGAATAAAATAATTCATCGAACACTTGTTAGTATAGCAATCTTCTATGTCTTATTGATATGTGGTGTGTCAAATAAATGAATGATATAGTTTTTAATGTTTTTTTTATTAAAAAAAACAACTTAATTTTAGGTCATATACAAAATCAAATTAATGACGAATACGCTTAATCCTGAAATAAAATCACTAAAATCTATCTTGTTTTCTTCAAACCTAAAAATACCTCACTACCAAAGACCATATAAGTGGAAAAAGAAAAATGTTAAGCAGTTATTAGAGGATATTATAAATCATAAGGATAAGTCTGCATATAGGATTGGAACAGTTGTAATTCACAAAGATGAAAATAACGATTTGAATATTGTTGATGGACAACAAAGAATTCTTACTCTAACGTTAATTGCAACTGCCCTTTTTGAAAAAAAAAAGAGCTATTAAAAGAATACAACGAAAATGAATTATCGATTAGTGATTGGAAAGTAGAAAACGATATTTCTATAAATAATTTAATAGAAAATTACAATTTAATAAAAACTAATATAAAAGGTTTTGGAATTGAAGAAGTAGATTTTTTCTTTAACCAATGCCAGTTTGTTTATATAGAACTAAAAACAATATCTGAGGCATTCCAATTTTTTGATTCTCAAAATTCAAGAGGAAAAGATTTAGAACCACACGATTTATTAAAAGCTTTTCATTTAAGAGAAATGAAAAGCAATAGCGAAGAAGAAAGAATTAAATCTGTCGAGAAATGGGAGTCTATTGAGTCTAAAGAGCTAGTTCGTTTTTTTAATGATTATCTTTTTAGAATTCGGAATTGGTCTAAAGGTCGTTCAGCAAGATATTTTACTAAAAATGATGTTAATGTTTTTAAAGGCATTTCATTAGAGAACCCAAATAATTTCAACTTCATACAACCTTATAGAATCAACCATTATTTTACAGAAAATTATAATTCTGATATAAATCGAAAAATTGATTTAAACACAATTGAATTTCCTTTCCAATTAGACCAATTGATAATAAACGGAAAAAGATTTTTTGAATACTTTCATTTTTATTCTAAGCATATAATGAATATTGAAAACCAAGAATATATATTAGAAAACCTTGGGGGAAATAACACAAGAGCAAAAGGAATATTGAAAACTTTGAACTCTTATGAAGGGAGAAACCGAACAGGAGATAGATATGTAAGAAATATTTTTGATTGCTCAATATTATATTACCTTGATAAATTTGGAACTTATGACTTAGATAAAGCTGTAGAGAAGTTCTTTCTATGGGCATATAGTTTAAGAGTCGAATTACATTCTGTTCAACTTGCTTCAATTGACAATTTAGGTATGAAAAACAATGGTATTTTTAGAATAATTCGAGAATCGATAGATACAAAGGACATTCGACAAAAAAACATTGATTTTCCTAAAAATAATAGAGGTACTAAAATTGATGACATCATAAGCCATTTTAAGACATTAAACAATTGGACAATAAATGACTAATCCTATAGAATACAATATAAAAGAACTGTTCACTAACAATGATTATATTATCCCTATTTACCAGAGGAATTACGCTTGGGGAGAACAGCAAGTAAATCAATTGATTCAAGATATTTGGGACTCTAAAAAGAATGTCTCAGATTATTATTTAGGTACATTGATTATTTTTTCTAACCGAGTAAAAGACTCTAAATTCGAAACAATTGATGGTCAACAAAGGCTTACCACATTATCTATTTTAATATCAGTTCTAAAAAGTGAGTTTCATAAAGAACAAAAGCTAACAGATGAAATAAAAAAAATTAATCTTGATTTTGACAGTAGAAAAAAATCAACTGATGCTTTAAATGTTTTGTTTGAGAACAAGGAAAGAGATAGGAAAGGATTAAACTCTAACATCTTAATAGCATATGATAATATTAGCAAAAAAATAAGAGAGCTTATTTCTGAATCTAATGAGCAAAATGAGTTTAATGAATTTTGCTCATTCCTATTTAAAAAAGTAAAAATACTACAAGTCTCAGTCCCTAATGATACAGATCTAAATCATTATTTTGAAATAATGAATAATAGAGGGGAGTAATTGGAGAAACACGAAATACTAAAGGCATATTGTCTAGAAAAGTTAGAAAGTGAAAATCTGAGAGTAGCTTTTGCTAAAGTTTGGGATGCTTGCTCTCAAATGGACAAATATGTTCAGTATGGCTTTGATATAGATACTCGTAATAATTTATTTGGAAAAGATGATTGGAACATTTTACCTGAAAATTTTGACGATATAGTTTCTAAAATTGAAATCAAATCAACATACAAATCAAAGATTAATGAAACAACACCTACATTAAGTTCTTTGCTAAAAAACCCAAACAAACATATAAATAACCAATTATTACAGCTAAGAAGTGACGAAAAACCTGAGCGATTTAATACTATAATAAATTTCTCTAATTTTTTACTTCAAGTCGTCAGAGTTAGTTATAAAAAAGATGTAAAATTAGATGACAAAGAATTAATTGAAACTTTTAAAAGTCATATCAAAACCACTAAAGATGTTCAAAGGTTTGGTTACGATTTATTAAAAAGCAAAACATTATACGATAAGTATATAATAAAAAGAGAGTTACACAAGGATGAATGGACTCTCAAAAAACTAAAGTGCTATGATGGTAATAAAGGAAACTATGTAAACTCATTTGAGAATGAGAATGAAAGAATATTAATGCTTCTTTCTATGTTTCACGTATCATTTCCAACCTTAATATATAAACATTGGTTTACTGCTGTTCTCAAATATGTATTTGAAAATGATACTTTCACAGAAAAAGAATACATTCAATATTTAGAAGAAACAAGTGATAGGTTTTTCTACGGAAGGTCTAATGATAAAGTTGAAATAGATGACTATTTTCAGATAATATTTACTGAATTTTCTATAGATGATTTAAAAATTGATAAAGCTAAAACTCTAGATATTGGTACAGATGTAAAGAATTTTATTTTTAACAGATTAGATTATCTTATTTGGCGAGATTTAGACATTCCTATGAAGAAAGATTTTAAGTTTTCATTTAGAAGTTCAGTGGAACATTATTTTCCTCAAAACCCTAAAAATAGCAACTATTCATTCGAAAGCAATGTTAACAGATTTGGAAATCTCTGCTTAATAAGCAGAAATAAAAACTCAGAACTAAGCAACTATTCCCCACTTGCAAAAAAAGAACACTATAGTAAGTCTACAATAGTGGAGAGTCTCAAACAGCAGTTAATGATGGAGTATAAAGTTTGGAACAAACCGTCAGTGGATGAACACGAAAAAACAATGATAGAATTACTCCTAAAGAAGACTATTTAAAAGCTAAGACAAATCAATTCTATTTCACTTGCACGAACACTATTTATATTACCTAAATGATTGAAATACTTAATAACTATTGTAACAAAGAAAATGGATTACTCTTATTTAATCCTCCAACAGGTTCAGGAAAGACTCATAATGTCTTACAGTGGATTTTTGACAATTATAAGGATTACTGTAAAGAAAACAGAAAAATATTTTTTCTTACTAATCTAAAGAAGAATCTTCCTTTTGACGAATTAAAGAATGATTTTTTCTTGCCTGAGAATAAAGAATTTGATTTCGATAAGCATATTGTTTTTTTAGATTCTAACTCAGATAGTCTTTTAAAAAGATTTGACCAAGTTGAAGATTCAATTAATAAGTATTTTAAAAATCATTCTGTTTTCTACTCCATTAAGCATTGTGTAACCCAGATATTAAAACATAAAAACAATCCCGAGTTTAAAGGAATAGTTAAAGATTTAAAAGATAAGCTTAGAAACGATTTAGAACCTCAATTCAGAAGAATTATAGAGAAGTTTTTAAAAGAGAATTACCCTAATAGAAATGAAAGGATAAAAGCTATTCAACAAAACAATGAACTAAAATGGATTGGGGAGCTATATCCTTCCGTTTTTTCATCTAAAAGAAAAGTCTTTTTTTTAAGCATAGATAAGTTCTATTATAAGAACAGCACTTTGGTAGAGCCTTCTTATTCATTTCTTGAAAGCGATATTACAAAAGATGCAATCATATTTATAGATGAGTTTGATGCCACAAAAGATAATTTACTTAAAAATATTATAGAAAAAGGGAAAAAGCAAAGAATCGATTTTGTTCATCTTTTTACGGAAATTTATTGGGCATTATCAAACAATGTTTTCCCCGAAAAATTTACTACACATTCAGACAAAAGAAAAGAACTTCTTAAAAATGGGTACAATATAGACCTTGAAAATATTCAAAAATCTTTACACAATAAGGCAAAAGAAATAGTAGATAAATACAAAACTAATTACAGCTTTAAATCTACCAATACAAACCAAGAAAATGAAAATCAAAGAAACTTATTGTTTCACGATTTTCAATATCATTCCGTCTACAGAAATGACAAAAAATTTATCAGATTAAATACAAATAATAATTCTAAAATAAATGAAATTATATTTGAAACTGACCGACCTAATTCTGGTGAAAACATTGTTGCACTGCTTAATCAAATAAAAGGTTTCATTAATTATTTCAGTGGAAACATCAAAAGCATAGCAGAAAACTATCAACAATTAGAAACACAAGAAAGAATAAAAAACCCAAACCGTTTAGAGTTCACTTTTGACCTTGCGCTAAGTTCAGTAATTGAAGAATTTGGATTAGATAATAGATACAAAAACTTTATCATTGAAAATATTATTAGTGCAAGAGAAAAGCCTAGGAAAAGAGACATAGATTTAAACTACGATTTTAGCATCTATGAAAACGGATTTAGATATTATGATTTTGTAGATAATGATTTGCACCAATCTAAAACTAAAACTTACATCTATAATTTTCAAAATACACCTGAAAAATTCATATTAAAACTTGCTGAAAAATCTAAAGTGATTGGGATTTCTGCGACAGCTCTAATCAAAACTGTGACAGGGAATTATGATATATCTTATTTTAAAAGGCAATTAGGACAACGATTTTTTGAATTGACAGTTAGCGAAAAGAAACATCTTTTAGAGCTATTTAATAGTCAAAATAAGCATTACGATAAAGTCCAAATAGATACTAAATGGCTTTCATTTTTAAATTACGAAACCGACTTTGAAAACCTATTTGAAGATAAAGAATTAGCTAGTGATATTATAGGCAAAATTAAAAATGATAATCCTCAGATAACAGATTATTTATTAAACAGATATGTGAAATTAGGATTCTGTTTTAAGGAATTTCTAATTAAAGATAAGATTAAGGGTTTTCTCTGTTTATTAAATAAAGAGCCTAAATGGAATGACAGAAATTTAAACCTTAGAATACTTGAAGAGATATTCTCGATTCTAATAGAGGAGACAACTAAAACACAAGAATTATTTAAAATTAAAAATTCTAAAGGAGAACAAAAATATAGAGTACAAAATTCCTATACAGTTATTAATAGTACTGATTTTGACAATAAAAAACAATCATTTATAAATCGATTAGAAGCTGGCAAAAAAGTTTTTATTATTTCTATGTATCAAACAATGGGTGCTGGTCAGAATTTACAATTCATTGCTTCAAAACCAAAACAGTTAATAGATGTAAAGGATAAAAAGCTTCCCAATTGGAATACCTCTAATAAAACTGATATAAACGCTATTTTTTTAGATAAACCAACGCACTTAATTCAAAAAATAGATAAAAACTTAAATGAAGAAGGCTTTATTAAATACCTCTTTCAGTTAGAGTTTTTACTTCAAGTTGGTAAAGTTTCAATTAGCCAATTAAATAAGGAAGTAACAACAGCCTTTAAGCATCTTCTAGCATCGTTTAACACGACAACAAAATTGGATAGACCAGAAAATTGGTTTCTATACAATGACGACAACATAAAGCAACATTTTGCCAAATATATTATTCAAGCCTTAGGAAGAATTTGTAGAACAAATTTAAAATCAACAAATATTTACATCTATGCAGATTCAGAATTAGATAAATTAATTTGTGATTTTGATGTTGATAATACAATTGTACTTAATGAGTTTAAAGCTCTAGTAAAGTCCTCTCAAATTAAAAAGGTCGAATCAAACGACAGAGAAAAATCGCTCTTTAATTTAGCGAACTTAACAAATCGAAAAATAAACTCTTACATAAAGAAGTTTATAAATTCGGAATGGAACTGGAAAGAAAATCAGCAAAAAGAATGGGAGAAACTAAGAAAAATGTGTTTACGCTTCCCTACGATTTCAAACCAAGATGTTATAGATAATGAACTAAACAGAATATTAGACTTGTATATCGAGCTACCTGTAACAGGTAATAAGTATTCATACAATCAAGAAAAAGACTTTGCTAACATAAAGATTGATTTTAAAGATAAACTACCATTTAAAGTCTCACAAGAGTCTGCGAGATTAAAAGAATTATTAGAAATACCAAATGTTAGAGAACTATTTGAAAGAGAGAAATGGGCAACAGGATTTCAATCTAAGAACTATATATTACCTCCTGAGTTATTTAATAATATTTACAAAGGAGCTTTAGGAGAACAAATTGGCAAATTTATTTTTGAAAAGCAACTTAATATTAAATTGGAAGAACTTTCTCTGGAACATTATGAGCTTTTCGATTTTAAAATAAAAGACCAAGATATTTATATTGATTTTAAACATTGGAAAGAGGAGACAAAAATTGACTCAAAAGAACAAATTGAAAAAATCAGAAAAAAGCTAGATACGGTAAAAGGAGATACTGTTTTTATCATCAATATATTATCAATATCAGAATCCAAAACACTTGAAACTGCTGATAAAAAAATTATTGAGATTCCTTATTTATGGAATTCAACAAAAAAACAATTTAATCAAGAAATCGTAAACTCATTATTTCAAAATGAAACACTTTAAGACAAATAAACTTTCATTAGATATTCAGTTTGAACATATTTTTAACGATTATAAAGTTGTTAGTTTTTCTACTTCTGATAAATATATTAAGTATGGAGCATTGTTTTTAGATGAAATCAACTTAAAAACTAAAGCGAAAAGTATAATTTTTGAAGATGGAAATTCTTTTTACGCACTTTATGAAAAAAGTGAATTTTTAGAGCTTAACTTTTCTAAAGAAATACAAGTGTTAAAACACAGTGAGTCTTTAATTTTTAAGGTTATAGAAAATATTAATGAGCTAAAAGAAATCCCAATACATTTATTATCTCAATTACTAATCAACTCAATCTCTACACCAGACCATAAAAGGTTGTCATTTAACAATTTAACAGGAAAATTATATTTATTTAATCCTAACTATTTTAAAATTAGTAAAACAAGAGATAAAGAATTAATTTTTAAAATCGTCGCTTTAGAATTTAGAATTAACAAAGACATTTCTTTAGAGTTAAATGTAAAGACTTTTTCAAATACTTTGTTGACAAAAAAAATGAACTTTTCCAAAAAGAAATTTAAACAGTTCCCAAAGTATACTTTTGTTCACTCAACAAATTCTCTTAAACGAGTTTTGAACTCTGATAGTAAAAATGAAAATCAATATATACTAAAACAGACATCCAAAAATGGCGTATTAGAAAAAACAATATTCCTTTTTTAGATTTTAAAGATTTTGAAAGTTTTAAGTTGAGTAAAGTAGGAATGTTAAAAGATACTTTGTTGACTATTGAAACCAAATTATCTAAGTATTTAGAAATTTCATTTATAGATAATAAAATAGAAAACCTTGAAAGGTTTAAAAGTAAATTTAAAATAGAGGACAAAGAGTTTGACATCACATTAATTGATTCATCACAAGATGAAGATTTTGCAGATATAATTGATGACTTAAAAACAGAGATAAATAAGGTTTCCCCATTGAGTTTAGTTAAAACCTCTTCAAAAGAAAATATAAATGGTTCTAATATAAAATTGATTAATAATAAAAAATACTACGAAAAATATAATTTAATAGACCAATATAAATCAAGTGTCAAAACCCAACACATAACAGCACAAGATTTTAAGCTAAATTCTAAAGCTTCGATAAAGGCTATATTAAAAGAATTGGTTTTAAAAAATGATATTCTTAACAGAAAAGTAAGCATCATAGACTGGGAGCTATTTAACTTTAATAATGATTGGGTTTTTGCAAATAAATTAGATGATAGATTTTATTTTATTACTGTAAAGCCAAATGGGGCTTTGTTTTTTGAAGAATTCATTCCTGATTTATTTAGTCAAAATGATTTTAATAATTTGTGTGATATTTTTGAGAGTGATACAAATGTAGAGTTTATTGTAAAAGATAATCAAGGTAATATTAATAGCATCAAAAAGACAAATAACTACACATTACCTGAGTTTGATATAATACACGACATACTCAGTCAAGAAGCAAAACCTATAAAATTGACAAAAAAGAATGCTGATGAATTTATCAGAGAAACAATCAAAGATGATGTGAAATTAAATAATATTATAGCTAAATTAGACTCACTTAAAGAATGGAATAAAAAATCATTATTAGGCTGTTTCTCTAATAGAAATAACAAAAAGCAATTTGTAGATATTGTAAGATTGAAAACTAACGAAATATTAAAATCTTATTTACGAGACAAAACTCGTTATGAGATTTTAGACAGTCAATTAGATATTCATCAGTATAAGGAAAATAATAAATTTTACTATTTTGTAGGTGTTAAAGGCTCTGGTATTCAACAACAAATTTCAAGAGCTTCAACAATAAGAGAAATTGAAATAATTAATGGGTCTGAATTTTTATTTGATAAACTATTACCTCTCATGAATATTGATTTTGTTAAAAATGGTGAATTAACCGTCTTGCCTTTTCCATTGAAATATTTAAGAGAGTGGATAAGAACTGTGAGCTAAATAAAAACAGATAGAAATTAAAAAAAGCATTTATAGTAATCTGCTTAGAACATATTTAGTAATTAATCTCAGAGAAGTTCATTTAGTTTAACACCAAATTAAGAACTTATCTCCTTAAAATGATACTAATAAAAAGTTTGAGTGACCTCTTATATTCTAGATGTTTAAGAAAATTGATTCAAAATAGAAAACCGCTTTAAACCCCTAAAAACATCTTTCTTATAAACATTCTATCCTTAAATTTATGTCTTTTTTTTTGTAATAATTTTTCATTTTTTTTATCTAAAAATCCATAAGTTCAGAAGCAGTTAAATCAAAAGCCTCTGCTATTCTTTTTAGCATACCTATCTTCATTTCTTGTTTTCCAAGCTCATATTTGCGCAGGTTTTGAGCATCTATTTCTGCTTTAAAGGCTATTTCAGAGATTTGTATATTTCTCTCTTTCCGAAGCTGTCTTATTCGATTACCTAGTAGACTGACTATCTTAGGCATTTCTTTTTTACTTACTCGTGTCCCATCAGGTCTTACTATACTAGGATTGTCATTTTTGTATACTCTTTTTGCCATAGACTACAAAATGCAAACAATCCATTATATTCAACGAATTGATTGCAATGGGTTGTAATCAACCTTTTTAATGTTTAGATTTGTTTTAAAATTTAACAGATGAACAGAATAAAACTAATTACAATCCTTCTTACTATTTTATCCATTAGCTCTTGCAGTAAAGAAGACGAAAGAGAACCTGAAATTCTTATACAAGAAAACCCATTGAAAGGTGTTTGGATTGAGACTCTTGTATTATTCGACGGAATTGAAGTTAACGACCCATCTAATTGTGATGAACAGGATGAGATGTATACATTCAGTTTAGATGGAACGGTTATAGAGCGTGAGTATAATGATTTTTGTGAAGAGCGTTTTGAGAGCGGTACTTACAACTATGAGAATAACGTACTTACAATGGTTTTAGATGGTGACACAGAAATCTATGATGTAATTGAATTAACTGCTGAGAAACTTCGTTTTACTGATATGGATGGAAATGTATTAATCGAACAAACATATATTAAACAATAAAACAAAAAATGACAAAACAAATACAACTAACGATACTATCAACACTTTTAACTTTTTGTGTCTTTGGACAAGATTTTCACTTCGAAATAACAACAATTAGAACCAAGGAAGCGATGAAAAAATACTCATCACACCCTACGATTTATAAGATTGATTCGTCAGACGTAAGCACGGTAATTTACGATACTGTGGAAATAGAAAACCCAAGATATGGGGAGTTAGCAAGTGCAATAAAAAAGAAGAAAGAATCACTTATTAAGGCAAAATCAAATTATAATAAAAATAATAAAGAGCAGAGTTTTAAAAATGAAATTTTTGAAAACATCAATGCTTTTAAAGCTCAATCTGGAAGTTTCAAAAAGAAAAAACAATTTCTTATTGATGCACAATCATTTGCAGACTCTTTGGGGCTAAAATGGTTTATTTATCCTAAGACTTTTGGTGAAAAAATCTCATACAAACAGATGCGCCTAGAAGGTACATTATCAAAACATCTCACGCAATATACCAATGAACTTTTTAGACACGTTGGAGAGTCTAGACCGTTTGATGATACTTATATAAAAAGAAAAATATCAGAATACGAAAGACAATTATCTACCACACCTAAAATGATTAAAAAACTCAAACAATCAGAGAAAACAGGTAAACGTTCTGCTTTAGTAGTAACTGGTAAAATTGATGACATTTCTACTATAAATGGTCGCTTTCACTATGTTAACTATGATGAAATAGTAGTTTTCGTTGAAGCTTTTGATGAGTATGCCCAAAATGAAGTAGTTTATAAGAATGGCATCCGAGGACTTGACTTTAAAAAATATATAACTAGCTATGGGGTTTTAATGGTAAACGATGAGACTGGCGAGCAGTATTTAACACCCTCTAGCTTCTTATCAGACTATGGTGTAGATACTTTTATAACTAATATAGAAAACGACATTAAAGGCTTCGGTTATAAATTAGTGAACATTGAAGGTGATATGTATATAGACACAGGTAAAAGGAAATTGTTTTTGACTAAAGATATCTATGATAACCTATCTAAAAGTTATATTGATGCAGTTGGCAATTCTGTTAACGAATTTGTACGTTTGAAGCCACAAATTGTTGCTCTTACCGAGAAACTTCAAAATCATTACTTAGCTTTCCGTAATCTAAATATGACTACTAACAGAAGAGCTATTTGGAAAAGTGATTGTCAAAAAGGAATAGATAAGTTAAAGAAGATTGATGCATTCAAAGGTAGACAAGGTGACGCTTATTTAGAATTTTCAAAGCATTTCAAAGGTAGTGATGCGCATACAAAATTTGTTGATTTTCAGCTTGTGGTTATGAATACAAAAAAGAAACTTGGAATGTAAAAAATAAAGTTTAATAACATTTTTGATTTTACAGATTTGGCTTCAATAAAAAGGCTTAATTTTTAAATTAAAATTAAGCCTTTAAAATAATGTTATGAAAAAAGAATACAGCGTATATTTTGGTAAAAACAAAATTATATACTCAATAAAATATACCAACAGAAGATATGTTGAGTTTAAGGTTTATGTAACAGGCTCTGTGGTTGCTTTTGCTCCAAAAAACACTTTGTTGATTTTTATAAAAAAAGAAGCTAAACTTCAATCGGAGAAGATATTTAGGCAAGTAATATTGTATAGTTTGCTATATCCTATGGTTAATAGAGAGTTTATGAATACTATAGAGTATTATGAGAAATAGAATTCTGTTAATATATAATGAGTTATTAGTCTACATACCTGATTTTAATTCAAATAAATTTATCGCTTCTTTATCTGACTCCTTCCAAGAAAGTATATCATCTGCTACTACTTGATAATAATAAGTCATTTCAGAAAATTCAACAATCCTGTTAATTTTTTCTGAATCTATGTAAGTCTCATCAACAATCTCAATTATATACTTTACATAATCCTTGTGAAAAATAGTAATATCTGCCGTAAATAAAACTTCACCTCTGTTATAGTTTATTTTAAAAAAATCGTCTGCTGTTTCAGGAAACTCGTAGTCGAATCTATCCATACAGTCGTATAGACCATCTCTCAAACCTTTTGAGTTAATAAAATAAATTTCATCATCTCCTTTATGAAATTTTAAGTCTTTAAAATTTTCAAAAATACTATCATATTTTAGCCCACTAAGAATAGAGAGATTTTCAAAAAGCTTCTCTTTTGCTTCTTCTATTTTACTCATACTGTCTTTGCGCTTTTTGTTGTTAATAATAAAAACTCTGCGATATTTGTATCTGAAATACGAACTGTACTGTTTATTTTTAAACAGTTAAGCTGTCCGTTTTTTATCCAATTATCAACTGTATATACAGATGTCTTGAACATCTGCGATATTTCTTTTCGTGTGTAAAATTGTTTACTCATAATAAAATATTTATTGTTTATATAGTATATATTGTTTGGGAATAAGAAGTAAATTCAATCAATAGGATTTAAACCATAAATAAACTAAACAGTTTGTTTCAGTTGGAAATAGACTTGACTATAAAAGAAAAGAAGAGCGAAAAGAATGGGCATAAAATACAATTACACAATATCTCACTTAGAAGGTGACGACAGGAATGAAATAGACTACAATGAAGTTGTTGCAAGTGATGTAGCTCCATTCTATGGTCAAATTAACCAAAAAGAAAGTACTAGAAGGAATCTCTTAGACTTGTCAAAAGATGATGAAGAGAGTACCGACGGAATTTTCAATTTATTGTCTCTAAATAATATTGTTTATTTCGCTAATAACTTTACACTCTTGTATGCGAATAAGAAAAAAAAGAAAAATCAATCTCTAGCATTACTAAAAATACTTTGCAAAGGAGGCACATCAGGTATTAACGCTTTTAAGTCCTCTTTTTTACTACCTTGGGATATTGATGTGAAAAATAAAATAAAGAAAGATGGAACTTTAGACCAGCAAAATCTTCATCTATATGATGATGATGTATTAAATGAAAAAGTATTTCAATTTATGAAGTCAATATCAGTAGTTGCTTTTAGGAGTTCTTCGGGAAAAGGAATGGCAGGCTATTTAGTTGTTCCTTTATTAGAGAAGGATTTTATTATGAGTAACACTATAGAACATCAAAGAATTGGAGATGTTATAAATAGATATATTAATGAAAATTTGGACACCCCAACCCAAATAGATTTTGACTCTGCCCAAAATAGATTTCGTCAGTTACGTTATATTCCCGTACAGAAAGAAAGATTGAAAATTAATAAAAACTATATAGAGTTTACTGTTGATGTAAGTCCTGCATGGCAAGAGGTTTCTCTTTTAGTACCTAAATGCTGAATAAAGCTTTTGTAATTAGTCTTTACTAAATCAGGGTTTTGCGTTTTTTTATAATAATCAAACCGACTAATTTTTGTTCCTTTTTTAGGCATGTTATTCCATTTGATAATATCTTGAAAGCATTGCTTCACCAAAGTATCATAAGGAATAACTGTTATTTTATTAGGCCCTTCTTGATTAGACTCGTCTTTGGCATGTGGTCTAGCCAACCAACCTATTCTGCTTTTTTCAAAATTAGGATCGTAACGTAATTCTCTAAAAAAACGTTCTATACGCTTAGATCGTGCTATATTTCTAAACATAGTAACATGTTCAAACATGGCACCATCTTGTAAAAAAGTATTGGTAAAGCTGCTATTTAAACTACTTTCGCACTCCACTTCTGCAGGTAACTCAAATCCCCAATTATTATGGTTAGCTACCATGTTTTTATAAAAGTTTAAAATCAATTCTTTTTTACTTTTACCATAAGCCCAAGCTACAATAGCTTCACTGGCTAAATCAATACCTATATACCACCACATTCTATCTCTGTTATTATTATAGTGGAATGGAGGCTGCCTATCATCTATAGATATCATAGAACCTCCCATGGTAGGCATCTCAAAACCATGAGAAGGAATATACTGTTGTACTAAAGGTTGGCGATCACTCCCCATACGTTTAGCATCTGTACCAATTTTACTATCCCATGTGCTTAAAAACATAGTAATAGTTCTAGCACTTATGGCTTTATAATTGGAAGAGCTATAAACCTCTCCTGTATCTTTATTTATAATATCTATGTATCCAGCTAAGAAAGCTTCGTATTCATTAGCAACTTCTGTAGCTGTTGGTTTGTGCGTTCGTCCAGCTAGTAAATTTCTTAGCAATTGGTTTGTAGCATCATCACGTTTTAATCCGTTGCGTCTACTTTTACCTTCTGGATCTTTTATTATACCATAATAAGATTGCGTTTTAAATGCCTTAAATTGTCCTTTAAATCGTTTTAAACTGCTATTTAAAGAATGTTGAATATTATGATTCTTTAATAAGTAAGATTGAAAGTTGTGAACATCCGTATATAATGTTCCAATAACTCCTCTAGAACTTGTATTACCTTTTATAAGACGCTCCGCTACTCTTGCAGATTCTAATTTAACTAATGCCGTTAGTACAGATGCATTAATAATTAACTCTTCAATGGTTTCAGGTAACAAGTAGCTTTTATCCGGGTATTGATAATCATTATAATACTTAACCGCTTGCATATCCGTTTTATAATAAGCATCTAAAGGATGCTCTGGCAACCTAGGGTCTGGTATTTTCTCCTGATATCTTTTTGGGAGACTGTCATAATCTACTAAAAGCCTTCTGCAATTGCCCCCGTATGAAAGACGCTTCATACCCCAATCTAAATCCTTATCTCGCCATAACTTTTGTTTCAAAGCCCTATAAGATGGAAAAAGACCAGGTTTAATTAAGTCTTCTTTCGTTAATGCTAATTTATCTCCTAAAATATCAGGCATATTATTCTTCGGTATAAGATTTTTTTATATACGGTTTTGTAATCGCTATCGCATCATCCATTATTTTTTTAGCCTTATCCGAAGTAGGAGCTTTTTTCGTTTTTAAAACTCTAGAGACATACGAATTTGACACTCCGTATTTCGTCGCTAATTTACTGGCATTTACCTTTTTTATGTCTTCGGATGTTAATGGAATAAAAATATTTGTGTACATTTGGTTCAGATATCTGAACAAATATACAAACTACTTTGACAAATACAAATGAATTTGAGTAAAAAACCAAACTTTTTTGACAGAATGATGAGTGAAGCCAATAAAAACGGCTACTCTTCTGTATCAGAGCTAGCTAAAGCACTTAAATATAGTTCAACAGAGAAGTTATACCGACTTGGCCGAAGCGAAAAAAACAAACCTTCGTTTGAGATTATTGAAGACTTAACAAACTTGTTTGAGTTTGCAGATTTAAGATATTTAATAACTAATAAAAGATCAACAACGAGCACTTACACCACTGAAAAGGCAAATAGTCTAGCTGCTGAAAAGAAAGTTTCTTATGAAAAACGGGAGTCCGTCGAAGATATTATTTCAAATAAGATTTTGAATACATTAGAACCTTTCTTAAATAAAATTGAATTACAAGATGCTAAAATGGCAGAACTGATATTAAAAATGGGGATGATTGAAGAAAAAGTTAATCATTAATCTTATCTATTGACTCAATAAACACCTTTGTTAAGTCCCTAACTTTAGCACTACACTTACTAAACAGCCCTTGTCTAATAATATCTTTTTCTTCCGTCGAGAACTTGTCCTTATTCTCTTCAAACCAAATAGCTTTCTTTAATAAGTTACTCATCTACTCTCAACTTCTTTTTAATAATAAAATACAACACTATTATCACTAAGGATACTAGAAAACTTAGAAAAACTTTAATATTAAACTCATTTAAAGCACTATCTCTTTTGTCAAACACATATATTACGAGTTGAAAAATTAACATTATTAAAGGAGCTATAAAAGAAAATCTGTATTGTTTACCCTTACTGTTTACAAAAGCAAATACCCAACCAGAAATAGCAATCATAAACATACTAACAACCCATACTCCAAGACGAAGGGAAGCCACTAAAACCTTCCTTCCCTTCGAAAAAACTAAAGTCATGTAAGAATGGTGAAAACGCTAGTAACAAAACAACTAACGCAATCACAAAATCATACCGCTTCTTCTGTAAGTTCTTTTTTCTTAATTTGTTGATCTTCATTGTCTATACTATCTCTTGTACATGAAGTTGAAAATACTACAGCAGTCATTATTGCTGATATAGCAAACATTTTTTTGATACTCATCATTTATATTTATTTAAGGTTAATAATTTCCTTTATAAAAATTAAATGAGGGATTTTGTCAATAAAATGGATTAATAAACTTCTTTACTGCTATTAAATATATCTATATGGAGGGTATAATTTGTAAATTAATTTAATAAAAAACAAATCTAAATATAATAAAGTTTGTATAGCTGCGGTTAAACCGTAACTAGAACAATATTAATAAAAAAAAGACACAACTCGTCAATTTATTCGACAAAATGCATTTCTTCAACACATAGCAGAATGTCACCACAACACATCTATACACGCAAAATAAGTTAGCAATACATCAAAAAAAAACAGTTAAACCCCTTTA
Organism: uncultured Algibacter sp.; assembly: GCA_938003745.1. Classification (GTDB taxonomy): domain Bacteria; phylum Bacteroidota; class Bacteroidia; order Flavobacteriales; family Flavobacteriaceae; genus Postechiella. The sequence continues at coordinate 5,020 of CALKXS010000070.1, read as the reverse complement.
AAAACGGACACATCTCTAAGCAAACCAATACCATAAACTTTACATTATGTATGTAGTAAACACTAAAAAAACGACATAAAAAGACCTTAAAAAACAATATGAGGTATTTTAAAACAAAAAAAAAACTATAAATGTAACCCCAAACTAAAAACCTCGAAAAACTACACGCCCTTAATTAAAATTTAAACAGCCTTTAAATAAGCTTTAAACACCCTATAAACAAAAGATATAAAACACTTGTATTTACTAGGTTTCACAAGGACTTATCAAAGAGCTAAAGCAAGATTACACAGGATTAAAGAGGGATTATAAAGAAGACACTTAAAAAGTGTGTGAAATTATAGAGAAATAATAACAAATTATAGAAGCAGGGACAACCCGTTTTTAATGAAACATCATAAAAAACACCTCTTAAGCATTGATTTTATTGAAGTTTTCGACCTTTTTATATTAGTTATACTTTCTGGTCTTTCTGTATTGCGGGGTATAGATGTAAAAGAAACTTTTGTCGAAACAAATAAAATTAATAATACTAAAAATCTTTTTGAAAGTGAGAATAATATAATTAAAAAATCAAATATTAGACATTCTAAAACGATAGAAGAATTTAATGAAGAGAATTTATGTAAAGATTTAATAGCGAATTATTATGAATTAGAACCATCTACAAATGAGCAAACAAGGTATAACAGAATTGGAGGTGATAGCAAGGCATTTATTGTTTATAACAACACAAATACATTTAAGGACTTTACAGGCAAAATAGATGGCTTTAAGCCTTTTGACCTATATAAATATCTTTATCACGAGAATGATTTCAAAAAAGCACTGAAAGAAATTACCAACGAAGATTCGTTTCTTTCAACAGAAGAATACAACGAGATAGTAAACAACAGTTTAGACTCCCCATTCTTTCATTTCTTACAGCAAATTGGACACTATAAAAATGATGAAGAAAGAAAACAAGCAGTCACAAATTTAAGATATTGTGCAAAAGATGATAATCTAACTCCTTTTGATAAAGAAAGAATTTTTAAAAAGTTCGTAACAAGTGAATCATTCAAATACGATGTGTCCAGTTTCATTTCAAATGACCTACAAACAAGCAAAATCCAACTAAATGATAATGCTTTAAAAGAAGAGGATAGATTTATCGACCCAGATTGGATAATAAATACTGTTACTAAAAGGGTTAGTGTATTGATTGCTGGATGTGGGGTTGGAAAAACATTCTCGTTTATTCAGCACGATAGAGCTATTCTAAAACAAAAAAAGACATTATATGTACTTCCGAGAACTATCCTTATTCATCAGCAAGCCAAAGCTTTCAATGGAGATTTTAAAATCTTTGCTTGTTCAGGAGGTAACTGTACTCCTAAAAGTAAAAATATCACGTTTTTTAATAATATTTCAGAAAATATAATTGAACTTTTTGACATAAATAAGTTGAGTGCTGAATGTGTAGATGCAATTAAAAAGCCAAACAGTGAAATAAAACCATTTAAAAAGGAACTTAAAGAAGCTCTTAAAAGTGGTGTGCTTACATATGACCAGTTTGTTAACCTAAAAAACCATTATGTTAGCTTGTATGATATTGTAGCATTAGATGAGTCTCATACTTTATCACTCGATAGTGGTTTCCGATTTGAACAAATAGAGAAATGCTTTAAGAAAGTTGAAATACTAGCAAGTCAACAAGGTGAAACAAAATTTATTTTTGTTACTGCTACAGCAGGAATAGAGACAAGTGTTTTTCATTCTGTATTTAAAGAAAATATGCAATTTCTATATGTAGACAAAGTTTACGAGACTTATCCTGAGGTTAATATGATAAATGTTGAAAGGAAGAGGTCTGATGGGATTATATTTAAACAAATAATTAATAGTGTTCTAGCTAAACGAAAAGTAATTATTTTCATTAACAGCAAGAAGATGATACAAGGAAAATGGGATAATTTTAACCGATTTTGTAAAAAGAATAATTTTGAAACTCCTAAAATTGCATTTGTAACATCTACTGACAAATCATTAGATGTTTATGATGAGATTGTGAATAATGAAAGCCTTGGAGATACTCAGGTTCTTTTTTGTACTTCATTTATGGAAGCAGGAGTTAATATAAAGATAGATGAGGGTATTGATTTTATTTTCGACTACAGCCAGAATCGTTCTCACACTAATGCTAAAGGTGCATTGCAACTAATATATCGTAATCGCAATAGAGATTCAAAAGTTTATGTCTTTATAAAAGCATTCGATAATAAAGGTAAATCAAAACTATCGAAAAAAAATCAATCGTACCAAAGTGTAGATTCTTTTATGTCATCAAAATATTTTAAAGCTGAATTTGATAAATATTCTTCAAAGGAAAGTAATAGTGTTAGTGTTGAACAAACTATTAACACCAAAATTAGAAACCGAACTGCTTTACTAAATGGATTTCTTACAAAAAAGCTAAGCGAAACAGAAAAAAACTTCTCAACATTTCTATTGTTAGCTAATCAGCACAATTGTGTTATAAAATTTGAATTTGAAAATTATTCTAATAGTATTGAGACCTCTCGACATAATTCGAATGAAATTGTTGTTAAGATAATTAGAGAAATACTTAATGTTAATGAGAATATAGATATAAAAATTATTCCCATAATCGATGATAAATTCTCATCATACAATGTACACGATTCATTTTCAGTAATTAGTAAAGAATTTAAAGATGATAAACTTCTAATAAATGCTTCGTATCATTCATCCTATAATTTCATTATAAATGAAATGTCCTATTATATAAATTATTTAAGGAGGTTTTATTTTCCAATTCTTAAAGATATATTCAATTTCGTTATACACCAGAAAGTAAAAAATGAATTCATTAATTCAATAAAGGATTATATAGAGACTCATAAATTATTATTTGTTTCTAAGAATTTACTCGGGCAAAAATTTATTAAAGAGTCTTATAATTTCAATATAAATGATGCCTATGAGATGAATAAAAAGGTAGAAGAATTCATTATTGAAAATTATGAGAAATGCAAATTTAACGCTAGTCAAAATAAAGTCAGACTAACTTCTGAACAACAAAAATTACTCACAACAGAGTATCTTGATTTTTATTTGAAAGAGGAATTACAGGAATATATTGACAGTATTTTATCTAAAATTTTCAGCTATCACAATGAGAAAAAAGGTAGCTATTACAAAACTAAATATGTCGTTTCTAACTTTAAAGAAGAAAAAAAACAAGAAGGAGACGATATTTTATTTATGACACTTAATCCTCGGTCCGTGAACACCTCATTACTAGGAAGCATTTTAGAAATTAATGATACTAACCAATACAGAATTGATAGTAGCAATAAAAATATATTAGAGCGAATTAGTGAGGGGTATTTTAAAAACACAAGCTATGAAGTTGAAGTTCAGAAAGATTATTTCAATACAACCGATTATTTTGATAAGGAGATGTTCTCGAATACTTATTTTGATGAGCATCATATAAGTGAACTAGAAGCATTTCGTGAAGCCCATATGAGTAAAAGGTCTAATCAGTGTTTTGTGATGGTAAACTTAAAAGATGGCTCTATTGCAATTCAACAGACGAAAGAAAAGATATTCAAGCTATTTGAGACCAAAAAGATATTAGCGACCCTATTATCAAATGATAACAAAGACTTTACAAAGAAGACAATCTTTGATAAGCATATTAAGTTATGTAGAAACTATTATCTTGTGAAATATGAATTTTCATAAAGGTAATATACAAATCAGCGATAGGATTTTGAGTTCTATTTCACTTTAGAGATTATTATTTAAGATATGGTTTAATTAGATAAATAAATGAACGATTTTAAGAATTTTTTAGAATATGAAGAGTTAGACGGTATGGGACTGGCACAGGCTTCATACAAGTTGTCATATAAGATTAATGATTTAAACCGTAATAAAAATCCATAAGGAAGAGATTATTACGCAAGTGTATCAAAGCTCAACTGATAATGAGATAAAGAAGTATAATTTTCCTATAGAATTTCCAGACCAATCAATAAAAAATTTATTAGAATCTTGTTATATACAATTAATGTCTATTTCTGATTTTCACACAGGTCGTCCGATTTATAATTTAAGTGCTTTTTTTACAGAAGAAGAGTTCATCGTTTTAACCAATAGAGCATTAAAACTTAAATAAATGATAGCAATAATTTTCGGTATAATGTTTTTCGTCGCAATACATTATTATGATAAATCTCAAAGTGAGTTAAAGCAAAAAGAGCGTAAAAAAGAGAAAGAAAAAATTGATAAAGTAATTCAAGATTCAGTTTCAAGGGCAAATGAAAGAAAAAAGGAATTTACCCCAGATACTTTTTCAAACTATAAATCGGATATAAGTTCGCTTAAATCAGAAATAATAGGAGTTAAGCGAGCAGATTCTAAACTTTATAAACGCTCAATAGAGTTCGAAAATAGACTCGGGCAAAAATTTATTATTGAGAATGATAATGCTTTGAACTATTTGGAGGATATAATTGAAAGTAGTTGTAAAAGTAATACGCAATTATCTGGCTTAGGTTTTATTAATTTTTTTAATAAAAATGGTCTTTTCAGTATCAATAGGGGAAAGCAAAATTTAGAATTTGAACGATTAGAAGCAATTGAAAAATCTGATATGACGGATAAACAGATTTATAAGTTTAACTTAATATGTTTTCTTCAAAGTCATTGGGAGCAAATAGACGAAGTCGATTCAGGGTTAGAGATTAATTTAGAGACTATAATTAAGAATTACATTATGCTAAAACATTTATAATTAGAAGATTTAAAATAAACTCTAATTAGGTTAGTATAAGTCTTGTAAATGAAGGTAAACTTCCTAGATAGCAAAACTATATCATTCATTTATTTGACACACCACATATCAATAAGACATAGAAGATTGCTATACTAACAAGTGTTCGATGAATTATTTTATTCTCGTCAATTTAGAAGATTTTAGCATTTTTATTCAAAAGGCAATAGAAAT
>CALKXS010000069.1 GCA_938003745.1 uncultured Algibacter sp. | reverse complement strand
TAGCAACAATTGTTGCGTTAACACATTGAATGCAGAACTCTTACGCTTTAAATTATAAAACACCTGCTGAAAAAGAATTAGAACTGAAAATTAAAAACATGAATAACGTAGCATAAAAAATAGTACCAAATTTATTAGGTACTCCAATAAGACCTGCGACTATATTTGATAAAAAATTAGTAAGGCTTCTATGTCTAGAATGTTCAATCTGGCAAATATTTTTAAGTTCATCATTTACGGTTTCTATAATAGATCTTTTTCTAAGTAAAACTTTATTACTCATTGTCATTAAAGAGTTTTTCATATTGTTCATAATATGCGTAATTAGTATAATCCATCAGTAAAAAGGAACAGCATTAAACCTTTATCAGTATAGACTTTATCTAAAAATATTTATTTTTATCGGCGTTCTATCATCTACATTAGTCTATGTTATAGTAAAGTTTAGAATTTCTCCTTTATCATTTATGACAATATGAATCTTAAATCCATGAAACCATCCCATAGTAGATTTACCAGTGGTAGTAATTCCTTTGAATACTTTATTGTTTCTAATTCGTTTGGATTTACAAACTCTAACAGCTGTAGAATCGACAAAAAAAATCCTGTAAACTCTACTAAGCAACAGGTTTTTAAAAACAAACTCATAACTATTAAATTCTGATCTAATAATTCTGTAAATCTATTATAAGAAACTGTATTAGGGAATTTATCTTTTATATGTTTTTGAAGATAGAAAATGTAAAAATGTTTATAGGTTCTAAATCTACTTAATTGAAACAAAATAACGAGCTTAATAACGTCACTTTTAGACATAATCGATAGATGTTTCGAAGTATTATCTAAAAGCGCTTTATCTACGATCTTATCATATTCTTTACAAGATTCATCAACTAAACAGAATATTTATGTAACTTTAGAGTAGATTATCATAGGTAGGTTTTTAGATTAATAAATTGAAATCCAGAACTTCAGTTTACTGAAAATCTATCTTTTTGCTACAAAAAAAATCGACTAAATATTAATCGGACTCAGGTTATTAATAGAGGTGTTCATAAACCCAGTTCTATAGATTTCTTTAGTTGCAATGGGATAGTACTAGTGAGTTTTACCATAAGTGTTATATGATACACAACCTTTTTCTTCTAAATTTCTAATAATTGTAGAAAGTGTATTGTAATGCGGTTTGTCTTCTTTTATTTCGGTAAAAACATCTTTGACAAAAGCTTTTTCTAGTTCCCACAGAATATGCATGATCTCCTCTTCTTTTATTTTTTAACTTTTCCATACTATGATTCAATTATGTTATATAATACAAACACAACTATTTTTATAGTTATGAAACTATATTGATAGTTGTTTAACGGGGTTTGTAGTTTTATGAAATTTTTTTTACTTTCATTTATATTATCTTCGCAAAAAAAAATATATTTATGAGTTTACTTTGGGTTATTCTTGGCTTTGTATTGTTAGTGGTAGGAGGTGAGTTTTTAGTAAGGTCCTCAGTGGCTTTATCTTTTAAGTTTAATATATCAAAAATGGTAATAGGGTTGACGGTGGTGTCATTTGCAACGTCAGCTCCAGAATTACTTGTAAGCTTACAAGCTGCATTATCTGGTTCTCCTGCTATTGCTATAAATAATGTTGTAGGCTCGAATATTGCTAATATAGGTTTGGTCTTAGGAATAACAGCTTTGGTTGGATCTATAGCGGTAGATAAATCATTCTATAAGCTTAATTGGCCTGTAATGATGGTGTTTTCTATAGCGCTTTATTATTTTTTGAAGAATGATAATATGTTGTCGGCAATTGAAGGCGGTATTTTATTCATAGGACTTATTGTGTTTTTGGTAATACTTATTAAAGGAGCAAAAGAAGAAGCAATACCAGATATAGAAGAGGTTGATGAAGCTTTATCTGTTGTTTCAAATTTTAAAATTGGTATTTGGTTACTTATAGGTGCTATTGCGTTATATTTTGGTAGTGAGTGGCTTGTGTTTGGAGCAAAAGAAATCGCAACTGCTGTTGGTGCTAGCGAAGCTGTAATTGGAGTTTCGTTAATAGCAATTGGGACTAGTGTACCAGAATTAGCAGCTTCTGTAATTGCTGCAGCAAAGAAAGAGAAAGCTATATCGCTAGGAAACTTAATAGGTTCTAATATATTTAATGTTGCTTCGGTATTGGGACTAACAGCTATGGTTAAGCCAATTCCTGTTACAGAACCTCAAATTCTTGCTAGTGATATTTTTTGGATGCTTGGTTTTTCGGCAGTTTTAATTCCTTTAATATTTTTACCAAAACGATTGCAAATTAGCAGATTTAAAGGCTTCTTTTTAGTTTTTGCCTATGGTGTATTTATGTTTTTAGTATTTACTAAAGGGAAGTTTTAGGTTGTAATAAATCAGTTGTTTTACATCTATATATGACTTAACTTTATTAGAAAATCACTAACTAACTAACTAACTAACTAACTAACTAACTAACTAACTAACTAACTAACTAACTAACTAACTAACTAACTAACTAACTGATAGATTACGTTAAAACAGAAATTAATCTTTGTGTTGGCAGTAACATTATCTCTTACGGATAAATAATAGAATTTATCTGTTTTTATAGAACTTTTTAAGGAGATGAATTACACTTCTAAAATAATACTGGTTTTAGGAAGTACCATACTCTGCTATTTTTCAAGAAAGGAAATAAGGTGTTTATTTTTTCTAAAATAGCCTAAAGCGGATAAGCAGTCATTCTATCACAACTTTACACTTCTTATTCCATGGCTTGTATTTGTTTTGCACACTATATGATTCTGTTCAACTTCGATGTTTTACTAATGTTATATATGCTTTAGTCTTAATACCTAATTTTTCATGATTCATTTTTAAAGCATAGCCTTCTGTTATGCCATCGTTTTCCATTTTCCTAACACGTTTGCCTATAAAAAGAACAGAGAATACAACTTTTTTCCTTCATAGGTAAAGCTTTCTCTGGTATTAATATATAACGTTTAAATTATCTTTGTATCTAATTTAAATATAATATTATTAGTTGCGATTGGAAACTCTTAATAAGGTAGTACTTTCTATATTTTTATTGTTGTGTTTTAACTAAATAGTTTCCTGTTTTAATTATTCGAACAGAAAAGGATAAAATATGAGTCCATTTTTAATTGATAGTGTTGGTTACATTTTATATGATGTATTAATTAATGCTACGTCAATAATGTTAGGCTGTACGATTGTTGTATTGTTTTATGACAATCAAGATAAGAATATTACAAATAAATAAAGAATAGCAATGATCAAAATAAGGATAGCTATAAAAGCGATAGAGTCATTTTAGCACTTTTAGGTCGACTAAGCTAGGTCGAATCTCATGGTCATTATATTGAAGATAAAAACGACATATTAAAAAATCTTGACGAGAATTTTTATATTATTTATGTAGATAATTTACCTGTAGGTTATGCAAAATTAGTAGTAAATATCATAAACAAAAATATTACATCAGGAAACAATTGTCAATTAGAACGAATTTTCATTTTGAAGGATTTTATTTCTTTAAAAATTGAACAAACTTTATTAAGTTTTGTTGAATAACAACGTGAAAAAATATATTTTGAAGACATATGGTTAGCAGTTTATATAAAAAATAAAAGAGCTATTAGATTTTATGAAAGAAATTAATTCAAGAACGTCTGAGAGTTAAATCTTATTGTCAACAGAAAAATATATAGATGTGCAAGACTATTTAAAATCTAGAAATTGAATAAAAAAAATGATCTTTAATTTTGAACTCTAAGCTAGCAAATAAGTTCGCGTAGCATAGAATTGCTTCTGAAGAAGCAAAAGAAAGTTTACTAAAAATCAAAGCTTTAGAAAAAGAGTTAAAAGAGATAAAGTTAGAGCGAAATATATCAAAAAAGGCGGTAAGCATCTTCTCCAAGAGCGACAGGTAAGGTATAATTTTATAAAAGATTACAAGCTGAAATATCCTGTTGAGAAGATGTGTACATGTTATGAATGTTAGTAAAAATGCTTACTATACATGGCTTAGG